>PACM01000037.1 GCA_002700125.1 Dehalococcoidia bacterium | reverse complement strand
CCGCCGGCTCCACTAGCTTTAAAAGCTTCTATTTTCAGGTCATCGTTGTTTATTTCTACATCTACTGAATCTTGAAAATCAGGAATTATCTCTACTAAAGCAAAACTAGTGTGCCTTAAATTTGCTGAATTAAAAGGAGATAATCTAACAAGTCTATGCACTCCTTTTTCACCTTTAAGCAATCCAAAAGCATTCTCTCCGCTTATTTTAAGTAAGGCACTTTTTATTCCTGCTTCTTCTCCTGGAGACATTGACAATAATTCTGATTTGAACTTTTTTTTGTCTGTCCATCTTAAATACATTCTTAAAATCATCGAGGCCCAGTCCTGAGCATCAACACCTCCTGCTCCTCCACTAATCGTAATTAGAGCATCTAAATCATCATATTCTCCTGAGAACTGTAATTCAGCTTCAAGATTCTCGATTTTTAATTTTGTATTTCCGACTTCATGCTGTAAATCGGATTCTAGTAATTCCAAGTCATCCTTAGAAGATTCTTCAAAAATCTCAATATAACTATTTACAGCGTCACGTAAATCTGTAAAGTTACGTAAAACACTTTTTTTAGCTGCCAACTTCTTCATTAATCTAGATCCAGATTTACCATCTTTCCAAAGATCTTCAGATTGTGATTCTTCTTCAAGAGAATTGATATCAGAATTTAGTTTATCTAGGTTCATCATTTCTGAAATATCGGCTAAACTCTTCTCTAATTTAAGGATTTCTCTTTTTAAATCATACATGCTATTCATACTTTATAGATGGTATTCATTATACAACTTTCAACAAATGAAAAAGTACTCTAGAATTATTAAATCAATGTTTCTCTAAACGCCAAATAACTTTTTTCGGGGCGTGGCGTAGCTTGGTAGCGCACTGGTATGGGGTACCAGAGGTCGTTGGTTCAAATCCAATCGCCCCGACCACTAATTTAAACCTTAAAAACCCTATCCCCTACACTTTTGATGGCTGACTTATCCCCTCTTGGAGTACTTTATGGAGTACTTTTGACCCTTATTTGCCCTATAAAATACTCATAAATTTATGAATTTACAATTCTTATCCTCTATAATAAATATGACTCATGAAGAATATAAACGAAAACTTTCAGATTTTTTTCAGATTAATTCTGTTCTTAAGTCTTTCTATAATCTTCTTTGCCTGTTCTGACGAAGATACGCCCACAGTAATTGAACCAACAATAATCGCTATAGCCCCTGATACAATACCTACTGATCCTAAAGCAAACGATCCTAATCAAGCTGTAGATATAGTAGCCGCTCCTACTGTAGATATCGAAAAGATTGTAGAAATAGTTATTTCCAGATTACCTACTCCTGAAATTGTTACAATACCTCCTACTCCTGAAATCCCAGATATTCAAGCGACAGCAATTTCAGTATTAGACTCAATCCTCATATTGACACCTACTGTGACTCCACTTCCTACTAGCACTCCTACACCAACACCTACTAATACACCAACTCCAACATTTACACCAACTCCAACAATTGTTCCTTCATTAATCACCATCAACACTGGGTCTACTATTGTCTCTCAGTCAGGAACAAAGATTTCCATCAAGGATGCCACTGCATCTTCTTCACGAGCTAATGATAATTTAACTGTAGACATATACTGGGGAGATGGAACTTCTACGAAAACACTAGCGGTAAAAAATGATGGTTCTATTGCGGCTGAACATATATATACATATACCGGTATTTTTCCTGTAAAATTCATAGTTACTAATCAAGATGGAGCAAGTAGTACAGAGGAAATAAATTATATTATCAATGCATATTAGCCAATTCTTTTAAACTTCTTTGTTCTTTGAAGGAAAACTTTTAGAACTCTTTAACCTTTAGTTTCATTTATGGTAAGACAAGGTATTATTGCCGCTCAAAAGATTTTATCTTTTCCTCAAGAGCCGATACCTTTTCTACTAATTCTTCAATGGTTCTGTGTCGTTCCTCCATATCCATCATCATATCCATATCCATCATCATATCCATATTGTGCCCCATATCCATTTCTCTACTTTCTTCAAGAATCAGAACTTTTTCTTTAAGAACAATTATTGTTTGCTCGTGAGAATTAAGCCTTGCTTCTAAATTAGTAAAGACTCCTCTATCAGCAGAACATCCTGCTGTAAGAATTAATGCTGTCATTAATATAAATATTTTTTTCATAACTAATCCTCCTTTTGTTACGTAATACACATGCCTAACACGTATATTCATAGTACACGGTACACATATCTACACGTACCTCTAAGGGGAATAGGAAGATTTACTCAACTTTTTTTATTCCTGCTCTGTTTAAAGAATCACGGATTAAATTCCTTTTTGAGTCACTCAATGCTTTTAAAGGAGATCTGGGCAATCCACCTTCAAAGCCAAGTAGATCTAAGGCAAATTTCAATCCAGCTGCTCCTGAACTAAGAACATTCCAGTCAACATCTACTATGCTATCATTAAGTTTTTTTGCTTCTAAGAATTTTCCTTCTAACCCCAAACTGATTATGGTTTTGCAAATTTTAGGGGCTATATTACCTAACATGAAACATGCTCCGTTTGCACCTTCAATAACTTGAGAAACCATCAGCATACCGTTAGGAACCCAAAATTGTTTCTCTGGTGGTACGAATTTTCTAGTCATCATCTCAAATCTTACTAAGTGACTTGCAATGTAACCAAAAACATTATCATGTGAACAAAATCTGCCTATTTGGTCTGGATCAGCCCCAATGGTGGTCATTGAAGATGAAAAACCACCAGGAGCCATCTGATGAATAACTAAGACTGGTACTGGTATACGATTTAAAGTTTCATCAAAGTATCTATCAATAGTGTCTCGCCTTCTAGGAATTCTTATTCTAACCAAATCAACTCCAGCATTGACTAGTTCTTCAGCCTCAAGAATAGTGTTCTTGGGTGAAGGATTGTCAATTCCGCCTATAATCAGCTTTTTGCCTTTGGCAACTGAAGAAACAGTCTTACATATCGAAAGTTTCTCTTGAAGATCGAGTAATTGTTCTTCTCCATTTTCAGTTCCGAGCACAAATCCTGACAATTTTGTTTTCAGCCATTTTTCAGCGTTGCTCTCTACGGCCCTATGGTCGACTTTATCATCTTTCGTAAATGGAGTTGGGCTCGGCGCAACCAATATTGGTTCTCCCAAATTATATTTATCTAAATTCATCGTTGTCTTTTAAAAATTATTGCTAAAGAATATCCTGTATTAAATAATTATTATACAAATCTTTAAAATATTACAGATGCATGCAAATCAAATTATGGGACGCTTAAGAAGAATATTTAGAAACCCAACGAATATTCAGGTTTTCATAGGAATAATATTATTATCTTGTCTTTTAGCTGTGACTATCGGCCCTTCTATATATAAGAGAGCAGAAACCGGAATAGAAGAAGTATACAAACAAAAAAATTCAAGAGAATTCAGTGGTGACATTGAAGTTGAAGTGTGGCTATACAGCTGGGTGAGAACTGGAGTCATAAACATGATACACGCTAGGGGGCCTGCTCAGTGGAGAGCTGCAGATTGGAGCAAGGGATGTTTTTCACGAAGATTTACAGATTGGAATGCCATCTATCAGACTGCTATTCAAGAAGCTTGTGCAGATATTGCAGAAGTCCAGAAAACATTTGACTCAAGTTGCCTGACGATTGAAAAGTGCGATATTCCTCCAGAAGCTTTATCAGAATTAGAACTTATTCTTGATAGATTGCACGCGGTTTTCTCTCAAGCGAATTTTGTATTACCTTACGAATCTGATGAACAGAATACAATTGAATAAAATANTACCCAAACTAAAAGATTTATTATTGGGAATAGTAGTCGGATTGGCAGTNTTAATACCAGGTATTAGTGGAGGAACAATTCTATTTCTTTCCAATAAATATAGAAAAATAATTTTTACGATTCATCACGCCTACAGTACATTATTTCGCTTTGGCAAGAAAGATAATTTAGATAAACCAGATTATGTCATGCTTGTTTATGTCTCTTTAGGGATACTGATTTCCGTTTTGAGTTTTTCAAGNTTGATGGGAATACTAATGGATAATTATATATATGAAACTCAATTTATCTTATTCGGGTTGATATTTGTTTACTCTGCAGATTTGCTTTCGAAGATTAAGAACAAATTGAATAATTCAATTTTCTTGATAATTGGCATTTTAATTGGTTTTTTTATTCTCTTTATGCCATCTATCTCGAATTCAAACATAATATCAATTTTCTTGTCAGGTATTCTCTCTGTAGGATCTATGATTTTGCCTGGGTTAAGCGGAGGTTCAATACTACTGATTATAGGAACATATGAAACAACAATAAATGCTATAAATACGTTAGACATATTTTATCTAACGATCTTTGGTTTAGGTGGAATTATTGGATTAACATTTGCAATTTATGTATTGAAAATCATCCTCGAAAGATTCCTGAATAAATTCATCATAGTAGCCACTGGATTTATATTAGGGTCTTTATTAGGTTTAGTGGCAGATAATTTATTATCTCAGACTAGCAGCATAGGCTTCATTTCAATCTTTCTGTTTTTAGGAATCTTAGTAGGGGTAATATTGATAGGAACTACAAAATACATTTTGATAAAATTCCCCTTGTTTCTAATAGTTTTAATTTTAGGGTGCGGAACAACTGATGAGCAGAACATTTTAATCCCTCAAATCAGCAATTCTGATATTCACTTAAGATCAGAAGACTTTACAAAGGTAGGTTTCAAAATAGTCAAAACATATGACATAAGTGAATTGGAAAATGCTGAAGAGGCTGTTTTTGGGTGGATGAAAGATGAATTTAAAAACCCGCGAGACTATGAACTAAGATTTTACGATAATCATAATAATGCAGTTCATTCTGAGAATATTATAGAAGAAATTGTAGGAGAAAATGCAAAAGTAGCTACCAATCAAGTCACTTGGAAAGAAGGTCAATCAGATAGAAGAGTCAACAGAAGGTCAGGAACAGGACATAGGGGACCAGGCTCTGGAAAAGCTAAATATCAATATTATCTTATACATGGAAACGCTGTAATACTTTGTGAAGGCTTGAATGAAGAAGAGGCAATTATTTTGTGCAATTTAATTATTGATAAAACCCAATTAGTAAAGCTCCAACAAGACTAATAAGTAAATAAATACTAATAAATATAAAAATTCCTCCAACAACCATATTAACTGTTTTTTCACGTAATTTAAGGAAAGGTATAATTCCCGATTTCGTAATAGTTATTGCTATAGCTAAGTACCATACTGCATCAATAAAACCTGCCATTATGCCCATCATCCCAATGGTCAGCCAGTCAGCATTTGATTGAACAAAGTGACTAAATATAGCAATAAAAAAGAGTGCAATCTTAGGATTAACCAAGGAAATTATAAATCCTTCACCGGCAGCACTAAAAATCGTCCAAGATCGATTAAAACTTCCATTTAAAGTCTCAAGATTAAAATTATCTTTGGCATAAATTGTACGCATTCCTAAATACAATAAAAAAAATGATCCCAGAAATTGAACTGAAATTAACAAAANTTCTGTTTCTACAATTAATTTTGCAACTCCAATAGCAGTAAAGAAGGCCCATAAGGTGATGCCGACCCCATGCCCCAAACTAGTTACAACACCATACATTCGTCCTTTAGTAATAGTATTTGTAGTCACTANTNCAAGACTTGGGCCTGGTGAAATTGCACCTAATAGGCAAACTACGGATAGTTGAAGCCAAATAAAAGTACTCATACTTTAAAAAGTCATTTTATATGACAGGCTCTTGTGACCGATTTAAGTGATTCAATTTTTCAAACCAATTGCCAACTTGAAGAACCCCGAAATCTTTATTAAATCGGCCCGTAAACATAATACCAATAGGCAATCCAGATTGTGAGAATCCTGCTCGCGTACTTAAAGATGGTTGTCTAGTCACATTAAACAAGCTTGTAAAAGCAGGTATCCTACCTCCTATAACTTTTTGAGACTTCATAAGGTTTTCCTTAGAATATTCGTCGATTAGGCCGGGTAATTCTGGTGTAGTAGGGCAAGCTATTACGTCAAACTTCTCAAAAGCATTCTCTATTTTCTTTTGAACATAATTCATTGCTCTTAAAGCGCTAAAATAGTTATTAAGGTAAAGGTTTTCTCCTGCAACTAATCTACTGAGAACCTCATATGTATAGTTCTCNTGCTTCGATGCTAACCATTTCGAGTGCACCTCTAAAGCTTCAGCATTGGAAATAATCAAATTTATCGGCCGAGCTATAGATAACCAAGACAGATCAATCTCAACTATTTCTGCTCCATTTGATTTCATNAAATCAATCGATTGTGTGAATACTTCTCTCACATCATCCTCCAANTCAGAAAAATATTCATCAGAAGGCACCCCTATTCTTAAACGCACTGGGAGTAAGCTATCAAAGTTATCTAACATAGTTGTATCAAATCCATTGAATGGATCATTATCATTATTTTCGGATTGATGCTTACATACTTCTTCAACAAATATCGCACAGTCTTTAGTTGTTTTAGCTATGGGNCCTACCGTGTCTAAAGACCAAGATAGAGGGAATACTCCCTTAGTATTTAATTTATTATAAGATGGCTTAAATCCAGTAACCCCGCAAAAGGATGCCGGCATTCTTATTGAACCTCCGGTATCACTACCTATTGCTAAAGGAGATAAATTNGAAGCTACTGCCACTGCTGAGCCACTACTAGATCCTCCTGGTATTCTTTCTAAATCCCAAGGATTCCTTGTAGGAGGTAAAGATGAATTTACACCGTGAGGTCCAAACGCGAACTCTACCAGTGAAGCTTTACCTACAATTATAGCGCCTGACGACTCAAGNGAATTTACTATTTCAGCTGACTTTTTAGCATAATTTTCTAGCATTATTCTAGATCCTGCAGTAGTTACCTTGCCTTTAAAATCAATTAAATCTTTAATAACTATAGGAATTCCATGAAGTGGACTCTTTGCTCCCTCTGCAGATATCTCCTGTGCTGCATTTTTTGCCTTGGACTCCCAATCATCAAAAACTTCTAGAAAGCAATTTAATTTATTNCCGTATTGTTCTATTCTTGATGAAAAAGAGATGTATAAATCTACAGGAGAAATATCTCTAGATGAAATTAGATGAGACAGTTCAAAAACTGACAGCTTGGATAGATCACTCATTATAAAATTCACTTGGACTAGAAAGGTCCAGTTCTTGCTCAGAATTGAATTCTTTGACTCTTTGGANAGAATGATTCAATTCTTCAACTCTCGCAAGAATATAATTCAGTTCAGACTCTTGAAAGTTATATTTCTCTTTTAGGTAGTCGTGTATATTATTTTTCATAAATATTCCTTTTAGCTTTAAATAAGGTTGTAACTCGTTTACATAAAAATCTATACTAAGATATTAATGCTTATTTCTGAAATTTTACATAAAACAGTTGAATCTGCCTCTTTGGCAGCATTTAAAGATAAGAATTTTCAAAAAGAAAATTTGCCAAATTTTATAATTGAAAAACCAAAAAATATTGCATTTGGGGATTACGCTACAAGCTTACCTCTGCAGTTAGCAAAAACTTTAGACCAAAATCCAATAAAAATAGCAGAGGCTATAAATAACGCTATACCCAAATTGAAAGAAATAGAATTATGCTCTGTAGAACCGCCTGGATTCTTAAATTTTAAATTAAGTCAGGAGTGGATCGAGAAACAATTATTGAAAGTACTAAAGGATAAAGAGAAGTACGGTTCAAAAGCTGAAGTTTCATCTAAAAATATTCAAGTCGAATTTGTTAGCGTTAACCCCACAGGTAGATTACATCTAGGGCATATGCGAGGGGCTATCATAGGAAGCACATTATCGAATGTTCTCCAGAGTCAAAATTATAATGTAATCCGGGAATATTATGTCAATGATGCCGGAAACCAAATGAATAATTTCGGAAAATCTTTATTAGAAAGAATGAAAGAAATAAAAGGGGACAAATTCTCACTAGGAGAAAATCATTATAAGGGAGACGATATAAAAGAAATTGCATTAACAATTGCTAAAGAATTCAAAGATGAAGATTTAGATAGTATCTCAAAAGATTTATTCTCACTGATTACAAAAAGAGGAATGGAAATCTGTATAGAAATGATAAAGTCAGATCTATCTGATCTAAACATCCATCACGATAATTGGTTTTATGAGTCTAGTTTAATTAAATCGAATTATTTAGATGAAACTCTCACAAAATTGAAAGATTCAAATCTGACTTATGAAAAAGATGGAGCTCTGTGGATAAAGACTAAAGAGTTAGGTGATGAAAGAGATAATGTATTGATAAAAAGTATTGATAAAAAGCCAACATACTTTGCTACAGATATCGCATATCACAGGAATAAGTTTGAAGAAAGAAAATTTGACGAAGGAATTGATGTATGGGGTGCAGATCATCACGGGCACGTTAAAAGAATGAAATTAGTTCTAGAGAAATTAGGGATTGAATCGAGTAGATTGACAGTATTACTTAATCAAATTGTATCACTTAAAGATATTGATGGTGCAGCAAGGTTTAGCAAAAGAGAAGGCACCTCGATATTCATAAAAGACTTAATAAATGAAATCGGAAGTGATGCTTGTAGGTTCAGTTTTTTGAATAGATCATCAGAAAGTCAGATGGAAATAGATATTAATATTTTTAGAAAAAAATCTTCTGAGAATCCTGTTTTTTACATTCAATATGCTCATGCTAGGATGAGCTCTATATTAAGATCGTCAATATATTTTGACATATCAATTACCGATGCTGACCCTAATTTGCTTTCGACACCAGGTGAAATAATTTTGATAAAAAAATTATTAGAATACCCAGAGTTACTTAACAGAGTTTCATACACCTTGCAAGTTCAAGAACTACCTGCATACGCCTTGGAACTTTCTCAGTTAATACATAAATTTTATGAAAACAATAGAGTAATTGATGAAGATATAAAAAATATAGAAATGACTAAAAGTAGATTATTACTCGTTAAAGCATCTAAAATAACGCTATCGAATTTATTGAACTTAATGGAGATGGAATCTCCAGAGAAAATGTAATGAAAAAAAACTTTATAAATATAGATGATTTTAGCAAGGATCAGATTCTGCGCATCATTGCAATATCTACAAATTTTAAATCTGGTAAAGTTGTTAGAGCCAGTATCAGAAAGAGAGATTCTCACAATGATAAAACAGGGATTTTGATTTTTGAAAAACCTTCTTTAAGAACAAAGTTAAGTTTTTTTAAAGCGTTGAATATCCTTGGATTCGACCCTATATATTTTTCACCTGAAGAGGTAGGCATGGGACAGAGAGAAAGGATTGCGGATATGGCAAAGGTCGTATCTAAAATGAGTGACTTGATAATACTAAGAACATTCAAGCATGAAACAATTGAAGAATTTGCAGATAATAGTTCTGTGCCAGTTATTAATGCTTTAAGTGATCAAGAGCATCCGTGTCAGGCCTTAGGTGATTTACTTACAATTACTGAAAATATAGATACGAGCTTAGAAGAAGTGAAGTTAACTTTTGTTGGTGATGGAAACAATGTCGCTACTAGCCTCGCAAAAGCATTTTCATTATTAGGAGGCACTTTCATTCATTGCGTTCCTCAAGGATTTGAAATTCAAGAGGATCAAATGGATCAAATTAATAAATATAACAGTAAAAGTAATGGTCAATTTATTCTTGAAAGAGATCTTAAAAAAGCTACTGCCGAAACAGATTTTATCTATACTGATGTATGGACTAGCATGGGTCAAGAATCAGAAAAAAAGGACAGGCTTGAAAAGTTTAAAGAATTCCAGATTACCGAAGAAATATTAACCAATTCGTCAGGCAAATTTATGCACGATCTTCCTGCAAATCATGGAGAAGAAATATCAGAAGGATTACTGGATCACCCTCAATCTATCGTGTTCGATCAAGCAGAAAATAGAACATGGGGTCAGGCTGGAATTATCCACTACATTTTTTCTGATTGACACTTTCAAATGAGTACTCCAATTATAACAATATGCGGACGTCCGAACGTGGGCAAATCAACTCTTTTCAATAGAATGATCGGGCAGAGAAAATCTATCGTTAGTCATATACCAGGAACAACCAGGGATATCATCCAAACGAATTGTTTCTGGAATGATAAACAATTCATACTGGTTGATTCAGGTGGTATAGATCAACATCCATTAGATGAGATGACAGAGAAAGTGTCGATGATGAGCTTTGATTCAATCGAGGAGGCTAGTCATGTCCTGTTCGTCGTAGACGCAACTTCGGGAATAACAAATCAAGACATCAGCATTCTTAATGCCATTAGAAAATTCAATAAAGAGATATCTCTAATTTTGAACAAGGTAGATAACGTAGAAAGGGAAAGTGGCTTAGAAGAATTCTACGACTTAGGATTAGGAGAAGGTATTAAAATAAGTGCTTATCACGGCAATGGTATCTATGAATTAATGGATTCTTTAAAACACCTTTTTAGCCCAAAAATTCAAACTGAAGACTTAATCAAGTTTTCTCTCGTTGGGAGGCCAAATGTTGGTAAGTCTTCTCTTTTCAATTACATCTTGGGAGATTCTAAATCAATTGTAGATTCTGTTCCTGGGACAACTAGGGATTCAATAGATGCTGATATTGTTCACAACAACGAAAATTATACAATTGTTGATACCGCAGGAATAAGAAGAAAAGGGAAAATTGGCAAAGAGATCGAGTACTATAGCGTACTAAGAACTGTTAAAGCTATAGCAGATTGTAGCTTGTCGGTATTAGTAATCGACTGTACAGAACAAGTGACAGCACAAGACCAGCACATAGCAGGATTAATAAGAGATAGCGGTAATGGCTGCGTAGTAGTAATGAACAAGGTAGATCAGGTAGATAAAAAGCAGATTAACGAAAAAGATATTATAGAAAAGCTGAAATTTTTTCGTGGAATACCAGTTGTTTATACTTCTGCCACTCTTAATCGTGGAATAGAAAATATGTTCTCCGAATTAGTAAAAATCAACGCCCGTTACCGTCAAGAGTTTGACTCAGATGAGTTGTGGAAAAATGTAGTAAGCCTGATAAGTGAAAATATACCTCCATCAAAAGGAAAAAAACGAGTATACCCAGTATCTGCTAAGCAAATAGGCTCACATCCTCCAAAAATTCAGATAAAATTCAAAAATTCTGACCTACTTCATTTCTCATACAAACGTTACATTGAAAACGGATTGAGAAATATCTTCGATCTTAAAGGCGTTCCTCTGCAATTAGAGATATCTGAATCATGAATGACCTAACCGCTTTATTTATATACGGATTGATCTGCTACTTGCTTGGATCAATATCGTTCGGGACAATCATTAGCAGACTTGCAAAGGGAATTGATATCACTAAACAAGGGAGTGGAAATACTGGTGCAACTAACGTTCTTAGAAACGTGGGGTCCGCTTACGGCTTTCTTGTGTTATTCCTTGATATTACAAAATCTACAGTACCGTTACTTATTATTAACAATATGCAGTATTCAACAATAACATTCATACCGCACCTTTGTGGATTTTTAGCAATAGTTGGTCACTGTTTTCCGATTTTCCATAAGTTTAAAGGTGGAAAGGGAGTAGCAACGGGCGTTGGTCCTTTATTTGTACTATTCATACCATCTGGCATAGTTGCTATTACTTCTTTTTTTCTAATAGTAGTACTAACGAGACTTGTTTCACTGGGGTCTATAATTGGATGTATTATGTCCATCGTTTCCCTGTTAGTATTCTCATTAATGGGTGTTCTGGGGGCAAATTTTATCGATTTGATCTATATAGTGCCTGCAGTAACAGTGATAATGCTGAAACACAAAGAAAATATAAAAAGATTGATAGACGGGAAAGAAAACAAAATAAGTTTCAATCAAAAAAAATGAACATTAAAATTCTTGGAAATACAACTTGGGGCTCAACTTTGGCAATGTTAATATGTAGGGCTGGCAACGATGTGAGTTTAATTTATAGAACTCGTGATAAGAGTGAAGAGGCACAAGCATCTGGAGTACTGTTGGTTAAAGATTTCAGTTTAGAAATACCAAAAAACCTCAAGTTTGAACATTTAGGTGATTTAAAATTTGAAAGTTCTGATGTCCTAATTATTGCCGTCCCAAGTGATACCATTGAAAAAAATATAGGCTATATAAAAACAATGGCGATGGATGGTATTACCGTAATTAGCGCAACTAAAGGTCTTTCAAAATCAGGAGATACTTTATCAATCACATTAGCAAAGGAATTGAATTTAGACAGTTCTCAGATAGGAACTTTGTCAGGACCCAACCTAGCTACAGAGATCATCTCTGGAAACCCAGCTATAACTTCACTATCTTTTGAAGATATCAACAAAGCAAACTCTTTTAGAAATATTTTTTCTAGTCCATTATTTAGAATCTATAGCGGAAATGATGTTATCGGATCTGAAATTGGTGGGTCATTAAAAAACATAATTGCTATTGGGTGTGGAATAATCGATAAATTAAATTTGGGAGACAATGCAAAATCAGCTTTTATAACACGCGGTTTGAGAGAGATCACAAGATTTGGATTGCGACGTGGAGCAAAAGAATATACGTTTTATGGGTTATCAGGGCTAGGAGATCTTTTTGCGACGTGCGTCAGTTCACACAGTAGAAATTGGAAGTTAGGTTATAGCATAGGGTCAGGAAAATCTGTGGATCAATTTAAAAAGGAGACTGGGTACACTGTAGAAGGAGTTGAAGCTACTAGAATAGTTAATATGATTTCCGAAAGAGATAATATTTCTATGCCTATAACTAATATGACAAATAAAGTAATCAACCAAGAATACGATCCTGAAACTGCTATAAAAGAATTTATGACTAGGGATCTATCTAGAGAGCGTAACTAGTTAGAGTTAAATATTTCTTTTNCAAAATATCTAATCAGAGANACTGAAATTATTGATGCGGTATCGGCTTTGAATATACTAGATCCCAAATGAACCGATCGCGCCTGACGATNCTTTGCTAAAGAAATCTCTTCTTCACTAAAACCTCCTACAGGTCCAATAATTACTGAAATTTCACTATTCTCTTTAAAATTTATATCTTGAAGGCTAACTGTACCTTCGTTCTTCTCATAAAAAAGACACATACATTGACTTGGATGGGCATTCAATAAATCTTTAAACTTCATTATTGAACGAATTTTAGGAACCAAGACTTTTCCTGATTGCTCTGCTGACTCAATACATATTTTCTGTAATCTATCTAGTCTTTTTTGAGTAAACGCTTTTATATCTTTACCTNGAGTTCTTGAAGTAATAATGGGCGTAAAAGAATTGATACCAATCTCAGTAAGTTTATCAACGACAAGTTCCATTTTTCCCATCTTTATAATTGACTGAAAAACATTTATATCAAATTTCTGTGTTTGTACTGAATGACGAGACATGATCTCAGCTTTGACGCCTTTAGATTCATAGTAAATTCTAGCGAGATAGACTCCAAGATTGTTATCAAAAATCTCAAGTATTTCACCGCTTTTCAGTCTAAGAACATTTTTTATTTGATGTAATTGAGCTTCGTTAAAGCTAATACTATTATCAAGAATTCTTTCCTTGGGAACAAAAAATCTATGCATTGAAAACTTTTCTTGTCAGTAAAGCCACCCAATCCCCACTTTTACTTACGTCCAATACTTCTAACTTTTTACGAATAAACATATTCTCAATTTCTTCTAGGCTTTCCGATAATATTCCAGATGCAATCATCAAAGATCCTNTGGACATCACATTTAAAATATTGTCTGTACCTTCTCTAAATAGAAAAGAGTTCAAGTTAGCAATAATTAAATTTGGTTTATAATCCACGTTAATAAATTTCAGTAAATCCTGCTGTTCAACTTTTAATTTGGCAGACACTTCTGAATCAATGGAGTTTTTAATTGATGCTTTAACAGAATCGTCTTCAATATCTAAACTCAAGCACTTTATCGCTCCCAGTTTTATTGCAACAATGCCTAAAATACCGGATCCGCAACCTAAATCGAGTACCAGTGAATTATCACCTACATTTTGTTTTATATAGGTTATACACATTTTTGTAGTAGGATGGTGTCCTGTTCCAAACGCCATCGAAGGTTCTACAATAATCCAACATTTTTTTGAGTACTTTTTCAGATTTTTTTTATTAGGGAGAATTACTATGTCATCTTCTATAAAAATAGGATCGAAATGTTGTTTCTCCCACATATCAGAATTAATTTCAGAGATATACAGATCAGATAATTCAAAAACTCCTCTGAAGAGTTTTAGTCCAGCTTCAATATTATTCTTAGTTTCTAATAGATCGGAATTTTTCTGTTTAAATCCCACGACCCAAACTACGTCATCTTGCTTTGTCTCTGGGTCACCGACATTTTCTATAAAAACGTTACCCTTTACAAACCGTGAAAGCATTTGGACTACTGGTTCTGCAAACTCTTCAGAAACACTAACGCTGAATTTGATCCAGCTCTTTTTTCCCTTAATCAGTTGATTCCTTTTAAATAATTTAAATGCCACTTATAAATTTGCGAAAAATGCCTTTTGATTTTTCTTTATTTTTTTCAGACAACAATGTTTTTAATTCCTCTGCTTTTTCTTTCTGATCATTAGATAAATTTTTTGGTATCGTGACCTTCATTACGTTTATCTGTGAACCTCTTGATTTATCTCCTCTAGCAATATCNGTAAATCCTTTGCCTTTAAGCTGTATCAAGTCTCCATTCTGTGTCCCTGGGGGTATTTTAACTTTGAGAAAACCTTCGAGAGTTGGGATTTCCAGATTGTCTCCTAGCATCGCTTGAAAAACATCTAATTCCACCGTTAGATATACATTTCTTCCTTTTCTAGAAAAATACTCATGGTCNTTTACATCAACTTTTAAGTAAATATCACCGTTNCGTGCACCTGTACCTCCATATTCNCCTTCTTGAGGCAATCTAATAATTCTTTCAGGCTCGATTCCTTCAGGAATATTAACNAAGATATCTTTTTTTTCTAAAATGGCTCCTTTGCTAGAACAACTTGAACATTTCTCCTTAATTATTTTTCCCCGACCAGAACAATCTCCACAAATTCCAGATTGCGCAAACTGACCAAAGATCGTTCTTTGGACTCTTTTAATTTGGCCAGANCCCTTACAAGACGAACACGTATCTAAGCTACTTCCATCTTTAGCTCCTGTTCCTGAACAATTCTTGCATTCACTAACTCGTTCAATAGAAATCTTTTTTTCAGTTCCAAATGCAGATTCTTCAAACGTTATAGCAACTTCTTTATGAAGGTCTCTACCCTTCCTTCTAGATGAGGTTCTTTGAGATCTTGATTCCCCAAAGAAAGCATCAAAAATATCTCCAAANCCTCCAAAATTACTAAGGTCGAAATCTTGAAAATTACCCTTTACTCCATCGTGCCCATACTGGTCATAAGATTGGCGTTTTTCAGGGTCACTTAACACTTGATAAGCTTCGTTCACCTCCTTGAACTTCTTTTCAGCATCCTTATCCTTATTTCTATCAGGGTGATACTCGAGTGCAAGCTTTCTGAAAGCCTTCTTTATTTCTTCACTGGAAGCGGTTTTCCCAACNCCCAATATTTCGTAATAATCTCTTCTGGAACTCATTATTATTNGTAATTATAAATATTAGATTAACTAGTATAGATTAAGTATTATTATAAAGTACAAATGTACATATAGATAACAAATTTTTATACGTCACAAAAGGAATGAAATGAGAATATCTTGGATCTCAGATTCAGGCATCAGAATAGAAACCTCTCANGGTTTGATTTTGTACAATCATGGATCTAACGCATTGACTACGAGTTCACAAAAAGACGAAAATACGATAGCAATTTTTCCAAACCAGTCAGAAAAGGCTAATGCGGAAAAAAAATTACTATCAGCAACGACGCCTATTTATGAACCAGGAGAATACGAAGTTAAAGGAGTACCAATTCAAGGGTTCGCAATAAAAATAAATGATAGTGACGTTAACTCCTTCACTACGATTTATTCAGTCATTTCAGAAAAAATGAGTATATGCTTGATTAATGAGACTAGTAATATTAGCATCCCAGCTGCCGTCTCTGAGTCCATTGGAAAATTAGATGTATTGGCTTTGGTTTGCAATCCCAAAGTAGAAAGTTCCTTAGAGTCAGTTAACTCTATAGTCAGTAACCTTGAACCAAGCGTTTTGGTTCCAGTAGAAACAGGGTCATCAAGTGAAACTACAGATGTATACCCAAANATCATTAAGGANTTAGGNCAAACTCAAGAAGAATCCATANGTAAAGGCACTATTTCTAAATCTGGGGCNCAGGAGATGCTTAAGGTACTAAACCTTAGAAAAACAGCTTAAATCGCTTTATTTTGTAAATTTGAGCCTCTTTCGATAAGAAAGAACGGGAAAAAGTAAAGCTAATAATAGCGAGAATATCGATATCGAAGAATTTCCACCTCCACTAGAAGAACATCCACCTCCTTGTTCAGCCATTGGTTCAGCCATTGGTTCAGATTCTCTAGGTCCAGTACTCTCAGCCACCAAGCTCTGAGGTTTTTCACTCGACGGTGTTGGTGTAGCTACTATTATTATTCTTTCAGGCTCGGGAGGTATTGATGTTGGTGTTGGTGTTGGTATTGGTGTTGGTGTTGACTCCTCTAGAAGCATTGGAGTTGGTAATGTAGTTACCTCAAAGTCAGGAAAAAGGAAATTAGAGTCCGAGGTAAAAAGGTTAGGTTCAAAAGGAAGCGTAGTTAAACTATATATCCCTTGAATTATCAAATTGAAATCTTGGCCAACATAATTAATTGTACCCGGATTAAGTGTAAGACTATATTTGCCCCCACTGGTTTTAACTTTATCAGACTGGTAGTCAGCTAAAATAGCGTAAACCTCGACATTGTCAGGAACAAGAGTAGATCCTATTCGAATTTCACCTGAATATAAACTTGGGTTAATAAGAGCGAGAGGAGTAGGAGTAGGTGGCACTGCAGTAGGAGTAGGTCGAGGTATTACATCTAATGTTAAATCCACGCTCACATTGTAACAATTATTAATCTTGCAACCGTTAACTGGCTCAGGATCAAATATAACCGTTTGATTAGCCTTCTTGCCACCTATGTATACTTCAAACTCTATTCTCTCAGGAACACCGGGACCGACGTCAATATGATATCTAGCAGGAATAGGATCACCGAAGATAGTAGAAAATTTAAACTGCCCTTCTGTAATAGAAGTCGGAACATTATTAACTTTAAGAGATTGGGCCGGGGTTGAGAATACAACTTCCAGTTGAGAGATCCCTGTATCGTAGGTGTCTAAATCACTACCAAGAACAGTAATTGATCCTTGATAATGAACCATTTTAGGGAAAAAATCAAAAGTTGTGGATGATGGCCCTTCTGCTTTAACGGTAGACAAAGAAGAAAGCGTAAAAAGAATAAAAACAATCAGCAATAGAGGTTTCGAAAAAAAGACGCCTAAAAAATTCATTTTTAATAACTGATTCATNAAAACCATTATATAACATTACAAATAGAAAGAGCCCTCGATTTGAGGGCTCTTTCTATTAAAAGTCTTTACGTATTTACAGTTGTATCTACGGATTAGGCGGTACGATCGGTAAGATCGATCCGTCTGTTCTTGGAACAACGTAAATCCACAATCCTTCACCAGTTGAAACGCTAGTTGCTTGTGCGACTTCTGCGAACTTAAGGTTCGTAGTGTCGTACGAGTAAACAATGTCGTGTCCACCGGCAGTTGTATCGGTTAAGTCACCGAAGTACAAGTGTTGTGTCATCAAAGCCGTACCGTCAGCACCTTCTGTATTCGCTCTAGTTACATCACTAACTCCAACGAAGTTCCAGCCTGCCACTGTAGGGATAGTTACCACTGCTGGCGGGGCACCTGCAGATGGTTCAACTGGCCCAACAAGGGCTACAGCCTGGCTTTCGAAGTTGTTATTGTGTACCCAGTAACCAGCTCCAGAAGAAATGGTAGTTAGGTCACCAACGAATTTACCTGAAGTAGCGTCTTTAGTAGCGCTAGACCAAGCGTGCTCGTTGTATGTAAGTACCATATCTACTCCAGAGTTGGAGAATACAGTGTCAATAGCTGGATCTACAGCATCAGATGGAATCGATTTTGAGTTCCAACCTGCCAACAGAGTCAACTTGAAGTCTTTTCTTGCAGCAACTGTGAAACTCTTAGTGGCTTCACTGCTTGCGTTACCAGCGTAGTCTGTAGCCTTAGACACAATCTTGTGTGNTCCGGCTGCTAGAGCATCCNCNGGTACGTAGTAGAACTTCTTGTTATCTGTAGTTGACAGTTTTCCACTGATGTCAACACCATCAAGGGTAGCTGTATTAATAGTTACCTTTGAAAGCTCACCAGTACTGTAGTCAATCACTACGTAAGGCTTAGTTTGAGTTGTAGTACTATCAGCAGCTGGCGTAATCGNTAGTGCAGGGACAGTATCGTCAAGCGTGTACTTCAAGTAAGNAGCACTTGATGATATTGAACCATGTATCGTTACGTTCGCTGATGTAGCTTTATCTTTAGCAGTTACAACCACTGTCTTGGCTCCATCCGTTCCCGGAGTTCCAGCAGANATTGTGTATTTGAATGACTTCGTNCCTTGAGCGGTCATAGAAGCATCCAAAAGGTCTGCAGCAGACGTTGCGTCAACAGTTGCAGTTGTAGCTGGTACATTTGCAGCTCCATATCTGTCCGTAGTAAACGAATCAGCTGGAGGACTTGTTGTTACAACCAACGTNCTTATGTTATAGTCGTCAACCTCAATTCCGGAACNACCGAAACCACAAGTACTAACAGCGCCACAGGCACCTTTATACTCGTTTCCAGTTTGTCCAGCACNAGCCATTCCAAGGTCATAGACATCAACCTTAGGGTTAGATACTAATTCTTCATCCGTGGTCACAGTCAAGACCATAGTGGTCTTTGTAAGTTCAGCAGCTGTCTCGCCACTTCCTGTGCCCGTACCTGTACCACCACTCAAAGTAGCAGTAACAGTTGGGTGAATTGTATCTGTTGCACCGGCCAACGAACCTGTTGATGTAGAGTTTCCTGCTATATCAGATACAGATCCTGCTAGTGCCACCTTAGGTGTATCAGCAGCTGTCATCGACGCAGCCAAAGTCAAGAATACTTGAGTCGGCAAAGCGGCTTGTACAGTAGCCTCAGTTGGCGTATGTGTTGTTCCGTCATCGAAAGTGATTTGGAAGTCAGTAGCATCGATATCCGTAACATTACCATCAAACGTTACAACTAGAGTATTAGCTTTAGTTGACGTGTGCTTGTGAGTCTTGTTTGNAGAGTCGATACTAGTGTCCCACCACCATCCGGTGTTAGCAGAAGAAATTGAAGGCAACTTCTGGTCTACCTTAATGTGGTGACCTCCNTAGAGATTTAGTACACCAGCGCTAGCTGTAGAACTAGAGTCAGAGTAACCTACGTTACCTGCTAAGTCAGTAGCTACTGCCTGGTAGTCAAGCCAGTGGTTTACTGGAGTGTTCGCACCTAGCGGTATTGCTGTACTTGGAGTATATGTGTATGTAAGAGTGGATACACCATCAGCTGCTGTACCTCTATTTACAGTCACAGAAGCTCCTGCTCTTGTTGTAGAATCATCACCCACTGCACTGTTTACAGTAACGTCTCCTGAAGTTGAATAGATAGAAGATATAAGCCATTCAGCTCCATTTCCATCATCATCTCCTGCAGCGTTGTGTAGGGCAGATGTTACAAGTATGTCTTCACCATCTCCTCCAACTGCGCTGTCTTCACCACTGTTATCAGTTTCAGAACCTTCTTGCAACCAAAGTAGAGCTCCACTTACGTCAAGTCCACTAGCTGCTTCAGTAGCAGTAATGCTGAACGTTGGTGTTCTAGTCTGATTCTCAGAAGCGTGTGCTGGTGAGTTAATTGTCACTGTAGGTATAGTGGCATCCACTTTAGCAGTAACCTGCCTAGTCTGGGCTGTGTTTCCATCCGCATCAAGGGCATCAACGTACGAAGCGTACACGGTGCCTGCGTCTTTAACTGCAAGAGTAGATGTTTGAGAAGTTGCTGCTCTACCTATGCCAGTCGCACAGTCACCTGCACAAGGTGCTTCTGCGTTAGCATTACCGTAGCTACCAAAACAGTAGACTGTTGCTCCACCGTCACAGGTGTTGTCACCCATTCCGAGCTGCATTGCAGTGTTCTCATTGTTAAACAAGTTTACTATTCCATTGAATACACCAGTGTTTCTACCGGTCTCAGTCAATAGTATGTCAATCGCGTTTGAGGAAGATACGACACCACTCCACGCTTTAGCGGTTGTAGTGTTAATCCTCGAAGTCTTCCATTGTATTAGACCAGCAACGATGTTTGAAGTTGCGGCAGTATCACCTACAGCCTGGTTTCCACCTGCTGCGAATGCTGCTGTGCCGGCTATACTTGATGGTGTATCTATTACGATACGCGCACCAACGCCGTTGTCTGGATCACCATAGCTTGTTACGTCTAATAGAATCAAAGATGATGTTGCTGCACTACACTTAGGTGATTCATTAAAGAACCCTATAGCTGCGCTTTTAAGCGCATCAGTGTTAGTTACTGCAGCGTCAAGACCTAAGTTACCATCAGATTTCATTCCACCAAGAGCTGCTGTTGCAGCAACCGCGTTAGCTAACGTAACAGTAGGTGTGTCAATCACAGTACCGTCCAACAGAGTGTCCCCTGTAGCACGAGCAATTGTATCCCCACTATTTCCGTCAGTATCTTCGAAACCTTCACCTATCCATCTGCAAGCAAATGTAAGGTCAGCTCCTGAAATTCCAGCGACACCGTCTGTGTCAATTATTGGAATCGCGTACTCTTTGGTGCTATTTGAAGCAACCGTAGTGTTCGCCTGGTAATTAGTAATAACTGTACTAGAGGATGAGTGTCCTCCCTTTATAATAACCAATGTGCTCTTAACAACAGCTGCGTTAAGGTCAGCATCGACTACTTCTATCACAAGTTGGTTCGACTTACTTTGAACGTGCCTACCAGTTGAAGTGTAAGTAGCGTATAAGCTCTTACCCGATCCAACATAGGATGGTGTCACGGCTCCGTAATCTGAACCTAACTTTGATGGGCTCGATGCAGTAGATAATTTAGACCAGTTGTTAACCAGGTTAATGGTTCCAGTCTTTTGTGCATGAGCCGTATCGGTTTGTTGATTAAGTCCAATTATAGAAGCAACGACAAGCATTACTGCCGCCATTCCCCCTAGGACTTTTGCAGAAATGATATTTTTCACTCTGTCTTCCCCCTTTACCTTTTTCCGGATTACTTTCGACATTTTTATGTAGTCCAAAAGATCTCCTTTATTTCCCTACGTGCCGTTTAGAAATCCGGACACGATACGGTTTTGTTTATTAAACTTTATTTATTGCGACTTTTTATTTTAAAACAGTTGGTTCAAATAAACCAGCAAGTCAGGTTTCTCTAAGTCGCAACTAGAAAAACCACAGACAAATTGCCCGTTTATCGTTCAGATAATTTCACAACACACTTTGTATGTCAAGTAATCTTCACCATCAGTTTTTGGTTTTTTCTCAAATTAAGGTTTTCAACCTAGTGGGTCAGCTGTGCCCAACTATTGCTAAAACCAAAATTATAGGTTGTAGATTATAGGTTGTAGTAAATAGTTGTCAACGTTAAAAGACTATATTTTCATTAAAAATTACAAAAAAGTGGTATTTTGCCTTTTTTTTCGCAAAAAAGTGGCAGAATGTTCTTAAAATCAATACAAATTTAGTCTTTTATCCAATTTTCGACATTGAGAAATTCTTGGTTATTCTTAGTTTTCCCCAGCGCATTAAGTATTTTTTGTGTTAAAGCTGTTGGGTCAGAAGCTGCGTCTGAATGAGAATTCGATAATGCAATCATTCTTCTTAATAAGGTAACTTGCTTCATTGAAAAGTCGTCTAATAGATTTGCTTCATTACGTGTACCACTCTTTGATATCTCTATAGCTGGCCATACTCTTTGCTCAGATAATCTTCTATCGAGATGAAGTTCCATATTGCCTGTACCTTTAAATTCTTCGTAAATCAAATCATCTAACCTGCTACCTGTATCCACTAAGCAGGTTGCGATGATGGTTAGACTACCCCCTTCTTCGAAATTCCTTGCCGCTCCAAAAAATTGTTTAGGAGGGTAGAGAGCTAATGGGTCCATTCCGCCAGAAAGAGTTCTGCCGCTACTCTGTGTATTTAAATTATGTGCCCGAGCAAGTCTTGTCAGGCTATCAAGTAAAACAACAACGTCTTTGCCAGACTCCACGGATCTCTTCGCTTCAGTCAACGCTCTTTCCGCAGTTTTACAGTGGTCTTCGACGGGTTCATCAAAATTAGAGCTAAATACTTTACCCGCAACTGAACGTTTCATGTCAGTGACTTCTTCTGGGCGCTCTCCTATCAAAGCTACAAATAATTCAACTTTAGGGTGATTCTCAGATATTCCTTTTGCTATCTCTTTTAATAAAATCGTTTTACCTGCCTTTGGTGGAGCAACAATTAGTGAACGTTGGCCCTTACCTATAGGAGAGAAAATATCTATTAATCTCGTTGAGAAAGGTTTGACCTCAGTTTCCAATGTAAGTCTTTCATCAGGATATATAGGAGTTAACTTTTCAAAGTTGGGCCTTTCCTTCAATTCAGCAGATTCTGGGTCATACCCATTCAACATTTCTACTTTCGTCAATCCGTAATACCTTTCTTTTTCTTTTGGCTGTCTGACTTGGCCAGCTACAGCATCTCCACTTCTAAGGCTAAATCTTCTAATTTGAGATTGAGATACATAAATATCATCTCTGTTATCTTCGGTGTCAGGGTTACGTAAGAATCCATAACCATCGTTTAATATATCCAAGATTCCGAATCCAAGCAGCAAATCTTCTTCTTGTGCTAGAAAAGCCAATAATGAAAGGACGACTTTCACTCTGTCAGTCAAATCTATTTCTGCGGTAAAGTCGACTCCTTGTTTTTGCGCGAATTTAACTACTTCTTCGGAAGACATTGCATCGATGCTGTGTCTTTTAAGGAGACTAGAATTTGGATCACGCTTCACTTTGTCGTCACCGCTTGGTAAAGATTGTTTTTTTGTTTTAGGTTTTGATGTTGCCAATACGAACGCCTCATAGAGTTTACTAATTTGTTTAAAAATTTAAGAAAATATAAAGTAACTCAGAAGTTGGATGCCTACATTTTCACATAAATCAATATGTGTTGCAAATTACAACCCCAAGTCAACCGATCATTCTTATTTGATCACCTGCTATTACAGTGTCAAGGGAAGCTTGTATAAAATCTCTAAATAGAGGATGTGGTTGGTTAGGGCGAGACAGAAATTCTGGATGAAATTGACTACCAATCATGAAAGGATGATCTTTGATCTCCATTATCTCAATTAATTTACCATCCGGAGAAACACCAGTATGTTGCAACCCTTCTGATTCAAGCTCGCTCTTATAATCGTTGTTCACTTCGTACCTATGCCTATGGCGTTCAACAATTTCAGATCTGCCATAAATTTCAAAGACTTTGGAGTCTTCTCTTAAAACACAGGGATAGTTTCCAAGTCTCATACTTGCTCCTTTTTCTTTAACTAACTCTTGTCCAGGAAGGAATGCAATCAACGGATTATTAGTTTTAGGATCAAACTCTATGGAGTTAGCATCTTCCTTTCCTAATACCGATCTCGCAAATTCGATAACCATAATCTGCATTCCTAAACATAACCCTAAATAAGGCACTTTATGATTTCTAGCAAATTTTGCACATTCAATCATCCCATTGATACCTCGTGATCCAAAACCTCCTGGAACTATTATTCCTGAAAGGTTAGATAGTGATTTTTCTACACTCTCACGCTCCAGTTCATCTGAGGAGATCCATTTTAATTCAACATTCACTTGATGATGTATACCAGCATGAAGGACAGCTTCTTTAACTGATAGATATGAATCTGTCAGTTCAGTATATTTGCCTACAATGCCAATTTTGATCGAATTCTTCTCCGACCTAATTACGCTCACCATATCTTCCCATTCAGCGAGATTAGAATCTTTACCATTTAGGCTCAAAAATTCGGAAATCTTGCTCCCCAATTGTTGTTTTTCAAGCGTTGTCGGAACAGCATAAATAGTATCGAGTGTTTCAAGAGAGAATATTCTATCTAATTTAACGTCACAGTGTAATGACAACTTATCCTTCACGTCTTGTTCTATCTCCTCATCACTTCTGCAAACCAAAAAATCAGGTTGTATGCCTAGTGCTCTTAACGCATTTATACTGTGTTGTGTGGGCTTTGTTTTAATTTCTCCGGTTGCACCTAACTTGGGTAGAAGTGTTAAGTGAAGAAAGAGTGAATTCTCTGAACCGTACTCAGTCCTGATTTGTCTGATTGCTTCAATGAAAGGTTGTCCTTCAATATCTCCGACAGTTCCTCCAACCTCAATGATCATAACATCTGCTTCTGCTTTTTCAGCTGCAAGGAAGATCTTGCTTTTGATCTGATTGGTAACGTGAGGAATCGTCTGTATAGTGCCTCCTAAATACACTCCCTTGCGCTCATTATCAATAATCTCCCTATAAATTGTGCCTGCGGTTGTACTGGAATATGCGGTGAGTTCTTCGTCTATAAAACGTTCATAGTGCCCCAAGTCCAAGTCAGTCTCTGCGCCATCTGATGTCACAAAGACTTCGCCATGTTGAAAGGGTGACATAGTACCAGGATCAACATTCAAGTAAGGGTCAAGCTTCATAATTGAAACTTTTACATTTTTATTTTTTAGGATTCTTCCAATAGACGCCGATACAATCCCCTTACCCAGGGAACTCACAACTCCGCCTGTTACAAAGATATACTTTGTCATTACATCCTTATCCTCAAAAATTAAGAACCCTATCAAACAATACATAGCATTCTAAGAAGATAGGGCATTCTCTGTCAATATTGTATAATTATTTACCTAAATGAGCGGAAAAGAAAAACAGTTTAACATCCTACACATCTCTGAACTCGCAAAATTGAATTTGAGTAGCGAAGAAGAAAATTTGTTTGGAAAACAAATCAGTGAAATTATTTCACATTTCTCATCTTTACAAAGGATAGATACGTCAACCTTCGAGTCCAAATATTGGGAAATTCAAGACAATAAAATACATCCTGTGGAGTACTTAAGAGATGACAAAGTGCAGGATAGTTTTTCAAAAGAACAGGTATTCCAGAACGCCCCATCTAAGGAGAATGGTTTTTTTAAAATAAAAAAAATACTTGATAGGTGAAGAGCAACCAATGACTAACCCAAAAGATCTTACTGCAACATCTTGTATAAAGTTAATTAAAAGTAAAGAAGTTACAGCTACTGAAATAACAAATATTTATCTCGACAGATCTCAGAGAGTTAATTCTCAGATTAACTCTCTCATAACTATCTGCACTGAGCACGCCCTAGAACAAGCAAAAATGATTGATGAAAATCTAGATGATCATATGGAGAAACCATTACTCGGTGTTCCTATCTCTGTCAAAGATGTTATTTCTACAAGCAATATTCTGACTACAGCTGGTTCCAATATTTTAAGCAATTACATCCCCCCTTATGATGCCACGGTAGTAAAAAAGCTGAAAGATGCAGGTGCTATTATAATAAGCAAAGCAAATTGTGATGAATTTGCTATGGGCTCGTCAAATGAAAATTCTTTCTTCAAATGTTGTCGAAATCCTTGGGATACAGAAAAGGTACCAGGTGGTAGTAGTGGTGGATCTGCAGCTTCAGTGGCAGCATCTCAGTCATTACTA
Source organism: Dehalococcoidia bacterium (assembly GCA_002700125.1). Classification (GTDB taxonomy): domain Bacteria; phylum Chloroflexota; class Dehalococcoidia; order Lucifugimonadales; family Lucifugimonadaceae. The sequence goes on along the minus strand of PACM01000037.1, from coordinate 12,316 downwards.
AGTATAGGATCAGATACTGGCGGAAGTATCAGGCAACCTGCATCTCTTTGTGGAGTGGTAGGATTAAAACCAACCTATGGAGCTGTGAGCAGAATCGGCTTAATTGCATTTGGAAGTTCTTATGATCAAATAGGACCATTTGCTAAAAACGTCGAAGACTGCGAGTTACTTTATAACGTGATAAAAGGATATGATCCCAAAGATCTGACCTCAAAAAAACAGATCCCAGACTTTAATTTTGAAAAATCTCGAAATTTGAAGGATTTAAAAATAGCGATATGCGAAGACTTAATTAACGAGAACATCAATCAAAACGTGAAGTCTGTTTTTGATAATACTGTATCTAAAATCTCTGAGCTTGGTGCTACTATTGAAAAAATTAATATTCCTTATATAGGAGAGTCTTTACCAGTATATTATCTCACTGCTCCGTCGGAGGCGTCATCCAATCTCAATAGATTTGATGGAATAAAATATGGAATTTCCGACCAGTCAGGAAGCAGTTCTTGGGATACTATTAACTTAACCAGATCCAATTTTGGCGACGAAGTGAAAAGAAGAATTTTGCTTGGAACTTTTGCTCTATCTTCAGGATATTACGATGATTATTACGATAAAGCCCAAAAAATAAGAGGATTAATTATCGAATCTTTTAACAAGGTATTTAGTAACTATGATATTGTGATATCGCCTACGTCTCCTACAACAGCATTTCAAATAGGGTCTTTGACAAATGATCCTATATTAATGTACCAAAACGATATATGTACTATGCCAGCTAATATTGCTGGTATTCCAGCGATATCAATTCCTTGCGGAATGTCGGAAGGATTGCCTGTAGGACTCCAGCTAATGGGACCAAATTTTTCAGAACCTTTTTTGTTAATGGCATCAAAAATAATTGAAGAAAAACTTAGTTGGAACAATGGAGTTAAAATTAGCATATGAACAGTAAGTTATTATATTTCTTGGCCACTGCCTTGATTATAATCTCTTGTGGGACTACTGAGGTTATGGAAACCATGCCACCACCTGAAGAAGGACCACCAGCGTTTCCGTATGTATTTATGGGTGATGCTTCAGTAGATGATAAGCCAATACGTGAAGGTACCATTATTTTAGCTAAATTTGGAAAATCAAAATCAAAGCCAGTTACAACACTTTCGGGAAGATATATGAACGTATTGGTAGCACCTCATAGTTTAAAAGAGGCTGAATTACTAGCTAAGGAAAAAGCGGTAGTAACTTTTCATTTACAAAGTACTTCAGGAAATACTATCGAATCAAAAGAAACATTTATTATGAAGAAGTTAGATGCGCCTGAAATTGTAACCTTGGATCTTCATTTTAATTCATACCCACAATAAACATGTTAATAAAAGTAAACAACAAATTTCCTGATATTGAGCCCGATTGCTATGTTGACCCAACTTCTCAGATTATAGGGGACGTTCAATTAAGAACTCTTTCAAGTGTTTGGCCTGGAGCAGTTATAAGAGCGGACAATGGAAAAATAGAAATAGGAGAGAGGACTAACATACAGGACAATAGTGTTCTACACTCTGACCAAGACACAAGTATAGGAAATAACGTAACTATAGGGCACGGAGTTGTGTGTCACGCAAAACTTATCTCAGACAACTGTCTTCTTGGAAACGGCGCTATACTAAACGAAGGAGTTGAAGTTGGAGAATTTTCTCTTATAGCAGCAGGTTCAGTGGTACTAGAAAATATGAAAATACCAAGCAGGTCACTGGTAATGGGGAGTCCTGCTCGGATCAGAGGTGAGGTAAATGAGAGACACGTTGAACTTATAAAAGTAAGTTTTGCAACATATGTTGAAAAGGTAAGGCTTTATAAAGATGCAGAATATTTTTCATAAGTATGTGTATCATAAATCATATTATCGATCAATCTAACACCCTCTACAAAGCCAGCAACTAGTATTACCAACTTTTTGGTGCCATCTATAAGGAAAAAGTCAATTCCAGCATATTGTTTCTTGAAGTCAGGTTCTGATGCTAGAATTTGATCAATTCGTTTTATAACCATCTCTGGGCTTGATCCCTTCCCGCACTCCAAAACGCCTTCTCGTAAAGCATTATAGATAATGGTTGCTTTCGATAACCCTTTATCGGATAGCAAACGGTTCCTGCTACTAAAAGCTAGTCCGTCTGAATTACGTACAGTTTCAACAGAAACGATATCTACATTATGCTTGCGGCCTAATTTATCACTAATCAAAGCCACCTGCTGGATGTCCTTAGTCCCAAAAATGGCTCTTCTAGGTTTAGTAATCTGAAATATCTTGTTCACTATAGTTAAAACGCCATCGAAGTGTCCTTTCCTGAATTTTCCCTCCCAGAGTTCTCCTTCGTAGCCTGCAGAAATATTCTGGAAGGATCCAGGTCTTAATATATCTTCTTTCGAAGGCTTGAACAGAATATCAACCTTGCACTGATTAAAAATATTTATGTCTTCATCTAATGTTCTTGGGTAAAGTTCATAATCTGAAGAATCATTAAACTGTAGAGGATTAACGAACAAGGTAGCTATCACAACTTCTGATTTTCTAGCCTCTTTCAACAAGGCAACGTGTCCAGAGTGTAAAGCGCCCATAGTAGGAACAACTGCACTATCACTTGAACTTTTGCACAGTTCTTCCATTTCTTTTATTGACTCGACAATTCTCATCTTATTTTATCCGTAATAATAAATCTTTAATTTGATATCGTTTTAATATGTAAGTTTAATTAGAATTACTATATCCTAAAATTTTTAACTATTTCATAAAATATTATCCAGAATGAACATGAAATTTAAAGCCCCAAGAGGAACGAATGATCACCTTCCAGTGGATGAGCATATTTGGAACTTCGTAGAAAAAACAGCCAGAAAGACAGCTCACACCTTTGGATTTCATCAAATTGACACTCCTATGTTTGAACAAACTGAGCTATTCAGGAGAGGTGTCGGCGAGGGGACAGATGTAGTACAAAAAGAGATGTACAATTTCAAAGACCTAGGAAATAATGAATTAACTCTCAGGCCTGAAGGTACAGCTTCGGTTTGTAGAGCTTTTATCGAACACGGAATGCATAATGAAGCATATCCAGTCAGGCTATTCTATCTAGGACCTATGTTCAGACATGAGAGGCCACAGAGCGGAAGACTTAGACAACATCATCAATTTGGAGTAGAAATTTTTGGAGATCCTTCCCCAGAAGCAGATGTAGAAATTATAAATCTAGGTCTCAGTTACCTTTCAAATCTTGGTCTCAGAGAGTTAACAGTTAAGGTAAATTCAATAGGATCAGGTAGATCTAGAGAAAAATTCCAAGAGGCTTTGGTACAATATCTTATCCCATTTGTCAGTAAGTTCAGCAATGAAGAACAAAAAAAATTCAAGATAAATCCGATTAGAATTCTCGATTCTAAAGAAAAGAATTTGCAAGACATAATCAAAGGAGCTCCGAAACCAATTGACTTTTTAGAGGATGAGTCTAAGGAACACTGGGATTCTTTCTTGAATATTTTGTCTAGCACCATCAAATTATTTGATGGATTTAACTATGAAATAGACCCTAATCTAGTGAGAGGGCTTGATTACTATACAAATACAGTTTTTGAAATTCAACCTTTCGATTCTAGATCAGCACAATCTAGTGTTTTATCTGGAGGAAGATACGACAATTTAGTCGAATCTATAGGTGGTCCAAAAACTCCCGCTGCAGGTTTTGGAAGCGGCCTTGAAAGAGCAATCCTAAATTTAATGAAACAGCCTGAATATCAAGCTGACACACATAATCTCAATGGACCGAAGTTAATGATAGTTCCACTTTCTGAAAAAGCAAAACTGAAAGCGGCAGAATTAGCCAAAGAAATGAGAAGGAACAACATATCTATAGTGATTGGGCCTCAATCCAAAAGTATAAAAGGACAATTAAGATACGCTAACGCAATTTCGGCACAAAATTTATTAATATTTGGAGATAAGGAACTTGAGATCAATAAAACACTTATCAAGCTGAAATTCAATAGCAATTCAGTAAATGAACAGTCTGTTGCGATAGATTCAAAAAAAATTCTAGATAAATTAACACCTGAGAATGAAGTTAGATAACTCAACCATAGAGAAACTGAGAAATATTGAGAGCAGGTTTAATGAGCTGGAGATTTTAATGTCTGACCCAGTAAATGCTTCAGATATAGCTAAAGTCACCAAACTAGCAAAAGAACACAGTGAATTAAAGCAAATTGTTGCCTTATACAAAACACTTATGTCGAAAATTGAGCAACTCGACGCCACAAAAAGTTTCCTAAAAGAAGAAACTGACGAAGATTTAATATCAATAGCAAAAAAAGACCAAGAAGAACTTGAAGATGAAATTGATAGCTTAGGTGACGAATTGGAAAATCAATTAATACCTAAAGATATAAGAGATAAGGCGGATGCAATCATTGAAATAAGGGCAGGTACGGGAGGAGATGAAGCGAGCTTGTTTGCAGGTCAAATTTATAGGATGTATCAGAGATACTCGGAGTTGCAGAATTGGACATTCCAACTTGTTGATATGAATGACAACGGACTAGGTGGTATAAAGGAAGTAACGTTTGAAATTAACGGTAGTGGAGTATACAGCAAGATGAAACACGAAGCTGGAACTCATAGNGTNCAAAGAGTCCCAGCAACAGAATCTCAAGGCAGGATACACACTTCTGCGATTACAGTAGCTGTTCTACCTAAACTTGAAGATATTGACGTAGAATTGAATGCAGAAGATATTAGAACTGATATTTTTCACTCTGGAGGAGCAGGTGGACAAAATGTTAACAAAGTAGCCACAGCAGTCAGACTAACACATCAACCATCAGGTATTGTCGTAACCTGTCAAAGAGAAAGATCACAAGCTCAAAATCGAATAATTGCTATGGATTTGTTAAAGGCAAAGTTATGGGATAAAGAATACGAAAAACAGCAAAGTGAATTGAGTCAAAATAGAAAGAATCAAGTCGGCACAGGGGATAGGTCTGAAAAGATAAGAACATATAATTTTCCGCAGGGAAGAATAACAGACCACAGAATTAACATCTCTATACATAATGTAGACGATTTCTTAAATGGAGGATTAGATGTGTTAATTAACCAACTCATAAAAAATGAGCAGATGAGAAAATTAGCTGAAGATGAAATTAATTGATCTTTATCGAGATATTCGTTCTGAATTGGTCAAGATAAATTCGTGTGACGAAGAAGCAGCCGCAGAAGCTGAGTTAATACTACTTAGTAAAAGATTCTCATCATATACAGGAGATACTCTAACGAGAGAATCTCTTTTTGGAGTCAAAGAACAATGTGAGATCTCAGAAAAGGGAGTTACTTCTGCTAGAGACATTATTAAAAGGAGGATAGAAGGAATTCCATTGCAGTACATCCTTAATGAGGCTTGGTTCTACGGTTTGAATTTCCAAGTATACTCCAGCAAAACCCATAAAACTTTTATCCCTAGGCCTGAAACAGAAATTATAGTTGAAGAGTCGTTAAAATTTATCAAAAGCTGCAAAGCTAGCAAAATTAATGCATTAGATATTGGAACAGGGTCCGGTTGTATCCCTATAACAATAATAAAAAATTCGAATAGGAAGATTTTATGGGATGCTATTGATCCTTTCTTAACAACAATTCCTTATGAAAACGCCAAGAATCATATTTTGGAGGATTTGATTAGATTCAGTAAGGTCGAGTTGAGTAAATATCATAGAAATGAAAATAAAAAATATAACTTAATAACTGCTAACTTACCTTACGTACCAAATAATTCCAATATAGATAGCGTAGTTAAACACGAACCTCTAGAAGCTATATTTGGAGGGGAGGATGGTCTAGATCATATTAGAGAGACGGTTAAACTAATACCAAAAATACTACAGAGGTCTGACAGTATAGCAATATTTGAAATAGATCCTAGTCAACTAACTTTTTTTAATGCACTTGAAGAGATTTACAGTATAGAAATAATTCAAGATATAAATATGCTTGATAGGATAGTTCTACTGAAATTTAAGAACTGAGTTTTACCTCTTCGTGAATTGTTGAGCTTTCCGAGCTCTTTTTAAGCCATACTTCTTACTTTCCTTAATTCTCGAATCTCGAGTGAGGAGCCCATTAGATTTTAACTTGGGACGAAGATTTAAATCCATTTCGATTAGTGCCCTTGAAATGCCTAGAGAAATTGCATCAGCTTGACCTGAGATTCCTCCGCCATGAGTTTTCACAATTACTGTCACTGAACCATTGAGATTAAGTACGTCTAAAGGCTTTGAGGCTGATTTTTGCCAAGCAACTACAGGTATTGCTTCTTTAAGAGGCTTACCATTGACTATTAATTCACCCGGGGTATTAAAAACTCTTACCCGTGCAATAGCACTTTTTCTTTTACCTGTACCATAAAAATATTTCTGCGTAGCCAACTAATCTCTCCCTATTACTATCATTTCATTTATTATTTAAAAGTTGTTGTTGATAAGGATGAGAATCTCCAGAAAATACCTTGAGTCTCTTTAACATGACATCCTTTAATTTATTTTTAGGCAACATGCCTTTAACAGCATTTATAATAACTTTTTCAGGATCTGAGCGAAGCATTTTTTCTAAAGGTATAGTTTTTTCTCCACCAGGATACCCGCTGTGCCTAAAATATTCCTTCTGTTCTACTTTATTCCCAGACAAAACAATTTTTTCAGCATTAATTACCACAACAAAATCTCCTGTTGCTAGATTGGGAGCATACCCTACTTTNCCTTTGCCAATTAAAATACCAGCAACGTTTGAAGAAAACCTTCCGAGAATCTTATTTTCAGCATCCATCAAATGCCAATTATGATCGAGTTGCTTAGAACTTATAGATATTTTATTTAAATCTTTCTTAATCATATTAAATATTTATACTTTTATACTTTATGTTGGATAAACAAAGTCCTTTCGAAGAAGAGAGGGAACTAATTGATCCTTTTTTAGGCTTCTCCAAAGCATTGTACAACTGCCTTCTAGTTAACTTTCCTTGCATAACTAGGAGTACTGCGCCGACCATTCTCCTAATTTGTTGATGTANAAAAGAACGTCCAACGAATTTAATCTTTATCATTCTATCATCTTCACTACATTCTACTTCTTTTATTTCTCTGAGAGTAGTTCTATCTTCAAGGGCAGAACGTCCAACAAAAGATAAAAAATCATGAGAGCCTTTAAAGATCTGAGCTGTTTCTGACAGATCATCAACATTAACTTTATACTTCAAATGCTCACAGTATCGATCCATTANAGGTGAGATGGTAGGGTTTGAGTATACAGAGTAAACATATTCACGTTCGTTTGCATCTCTTCTTACATCAAAGTTATTATCAACGGTCATACATTTGTTGACGCTAATGTCTCTTGGAAGGTAGTAATTCAAAGCAGAAGCCCAACTGCTATTGGAACGATATTTGTCACTCACAAAACTTGCCACTTGATGAGTAGCGTGAACTCCGGAATCAGTTCGGCTGGCAAATTCTGACCCAACAGGTTTTTTATTTATCGCTTCTAGCACTTGGTCAAAAACTCCCTGAATTGTACGGACGTTATCCTGTTTTTGAGAACCATTAAATGAAGTACCATCGTATTCGAGTGCAACAACAACCTTATTGATCATCTTGTTTTTGCTCCTCACTCGTAAGTTCAGAAGTCATATCTTGCAAAATACTAAGTTCTACCATAAGAGTTGAATCTCCTTTTCTGTGACCTAGTTTGATGATTCTAGTAAACCCACTACTACGTGTTTCAAATTTCTTACTAATTACAGAAAACAAATCATCCAGCACCTGATTGTCAGTAATGAATTCGGAAGCTCTTCTCCTGTGACTCAGTGTTCCCTTACGACTCAGAGAAATCATCTTTTCTAATTTGGGCTGTACAGCTTTAGCTTTAGCGTATGTAGTACGTACTTTCCCACGCTTAAGACATTCGGTAACCAAGTTCCTAAATAAAGCCTTACGACTTCCTGATTTTCTTCCTAATTTATACCCAGATATTCTATGTCGCACAGAAACTCCTCTACGATTTGCTATCCTCTTCGAATTGTTTCATAAATGGAGCTAATTTCTCCGTCAATTCGTCTAGTGATTTTTGTCCAAAATTCTTCAATTTTAGCATTTCTGGACCAAGTGGAAATTCGAGTATATCTCCTACTCTGTTCAAATTGCTCCTCTTCAAACAATTGAAAGTTCTACTTGAGAGATCTAGGCTCTCTACAACCGTATTGTATATTTCAGCAGAAACTCCAGATGATTCAGGTGTTTCAGTAGCAGTAACTTTCTCTTCTAAATTTACGAATTGAAAGAATTTATCCATTAAAATATCGGCACTAGATTTAACAGCATCTGAAGGAATGGTAGATCCGTCCGTCCAAACCTCCAACTTTAGTCTCTCCAGATTAGTAATATTTCCGATTCGATAGTCTTCGACCGAATAATTTACTTTCTTAACAGGGCTGAAAATAGAGTCTACAGGCAAAAATCCTATTCCTAGGTTTTCTTGAGCAATCCTGTCTGCAGGAATATAACCTACACCTTGCTCAACATTAAACTCAACTGACAATTTGCTATCATTATTATCCATTGTAGCCAAATACAATTCTGGGTTTACAATTTCAAATTCCGAANNGGNCATTATATCTCCTGCAACAACTTCACCTTCACCTTTAACATCCAATCTCATTCTCCCTGATCTCTCAGACATTGCCTTCAATCTTATTTTTTTAAAGTTAAGTAATAACTCAATTACGCCTTCTTTCANGCCGTCAATGGAAGAATATTCGTGCTGTACGCCATCAATTCTAACCCAAGTTATTGCAGATCCTGGAAGGGAATTCAGTAAAGTTCTTCGGATAGCATTTCCTAAAGTTTCTCCCATCCCTTTCGGAAGTGGACTAGCAATCAATTCAGCGAAGTTATCGCTTTCATCATTTACCGAAAATGTAAGTTCAGGAGGTTTTTTATCAATTTGCAAATTATCGCTTTCGGATTCAGCGACCCCGAATTGTTTTGCGATTTCCTCTCTTGCGTATTCCATTGCCATGTCTATCTCCTTGAATAGTATTCAATAATCAATCGTGTTTGGATTCCAATTTCTACGTCATCCGTTTCTGGCTTACCTATCACATCTCCAGACCCTTGCTCCTTATCTGATTTTAACCACGCAGGAACCCCTCTTTCTTCTAACTCTTCATCAATCTCTATAATTTTGTACATCTCACTCTTTTTAGATCTTTCAGAAATTTCTACTTTGTCGCCTAGTCTTACAATGTAACTTGGTACATCTACTCTAGTACCATTCACTAGGAAGTGGCCATGCCCAACCATTTGTCTAGATTGAGCTCTAGATCGACCATATCCTAATCTAAAGACTACATTGTCTAACCTGCTCTCAAGCAAAGATAATAAGTTCTCCCCGGCAATGCCATCCATCTTAGTAGCTTTTTTTACGTAATTCTTAAACTGTCTTTCCATTACGCCGTATACCAGCCTTGCCTTTTGTTTCTCCTTTAACTGAGTTCCATAATCTGAGAGTCTCCTAGAAGGTACATAAGAGTTCCTGCGGAGTCTTCTTCTCTCTACTCCACATTTTCCTGGAGGTTTTGAGCACATCTTTTCGCCCATCCTCACACAGTCTTTGCAACTTATGCTTGTTGTCAGCTTCATTACTTATGTTACCTTTCTGTTATTCAAACTCTTCTACGTTTCGGAGGTCTGCAACCATTATGAGGTATTGGAGTGACATCTTTTATGCTAACGACCTGCAATCCTGATGATTGCAGAGCTCTAATAGCCGCCTCTCTTCCTGACCCTGGACCTTTCACCTCAACATTAATTTTTTTCAATCCCATTTCTTCAGCCTTGCCTGCAACATGTTCTGCAGTTCTTTGCGCTGCAAAAGATGTTGATTTTCGAGATCCTTTAAAACCCACTGATCCTGCTCCACTAGTCACCAATACATTTCCTGATTCATCTGTAAGGGTAACTATAGTATTATTAAAAGTAGCCGAAATAAATGCTTTNCCACTTTGTACAAACCTTTTTTCTTTTTTTCTTTGCCTTGATTTTCTTGCCATTTTTAATGCTTAGCTACTTGTTTTTTCCCCGCAATTGCTATTCGCCTGCCTCTTTTGGTTCTTGCATTGGTCTTCGTTCGTTGCCCTCTCACTGGCAACATTCTTCTATGCCTGTCACCTCTGTACGTTTTAATGTCACCCAGTCTTTTAATGTCGTCTCGTATAGATCTTCTAAGATCACCTTCGAGGGGTTCTTCGAAAGAGTCTACTAGAGATCTAATAAGATTCAATTTTTCTTGTGTCAAATCGCTAACCTTAGGGTTACCTTCAATTCCAGCTTTCGAAACTATTTTTTTTGCCCTTGAGAGACCTATTCCAAAAATACTAGTTAAAGCTGTTTCAAGCCTTTTGTTATCTGGAATATTTATACCTTTCACGATTGCCATTGATATTANCCTTGTTTTTGCTTACATTTTGGATTAGAGCATATAACCATAAGAACACGTTTCCGTNNNAGCTNNCCTTNTTGACAGTTATCACATCTCTTTTTTACTGAAGCTCGTACTTTCATAATTATTACTTAAACCTGTAGGTTATCCTCCCTCTTGTCAGATCATAAGGTGATAGTTCTACAAGTACTCTGTCACCAGGTATAACTCTGATGAAATGCATCCTTATTTTACCTGACACATGAGCTAACACTTCATGACCATTGGCCAATTCTATTTTAAAGTTTGCATTTGGTAATGCTTCTTTTATAGTCCCTTCTACTTCTATAGAGTCTTTTTTTGCCATACTAGATTGACGTTAAAATTTCTGGTAAATCTTCTGTTATTAATATAGTGTGCTCAAAATGAGCTGATTTAGCCCCATCAGATGTTACTACAGTCCAGCTATCATCGCATAATTTTGTGTCATCACTACCCAAATTGACCATAGGTTCAACAGCGATAGTCATTCCGGGAACTAATTTGATACCAGAATTTTGTTCTCCAAAATTGGGCACTTGAGGGGGTTCATGTAAGGCTTTTCCTATACCGTGTCCAGTATAGTTTCTAACCAGACCATATCCAAGTGGAGAAACATAATTCTCAATAGTGTTACCAATATCACCCACGTGATTCTTATTGATACAACTTTGAATAGCTAATGATAAAGATTCAGAAGTATCAGATATTAATTTCAAATCTGCTTCAATGCAATCTCCTACCGGGAACGTTTTAGCGTGATCACTATAGAAACCTTCGACTATAACTCCTGCGTCTACGCTAATTATGTCTCCATGTTTTAGCTTCCTCTCACTCGGAATTCCATGAACAATTTCTTCATTGATAGAGACACATATAGTTGCCGGGAATCCATAAAGTCCTAAAAATGCTGGCTCTACGTTACGTAATTTTATTTCTTTTCTCGAAATTTTATCAAGTTCTGCCGTGGTAATACCAGGCTCTATTGCAAGCTCAATGACTTGCATTATCTCAGCAATAATAGTACCAGCTTCTCGCATATAATTAATTTCCTTATCTGATTTAATGGTTATGCCTGAAATTCTATTTAACATATCAACTTATCTATTTTACTTTCAACTCAATCATATCTACCAAGTTAGAAAAAACTATATCAGGGCTTCTATCACCATCAATTTTTGTTAGAATTCCTTTGGTTTTGTAGTACTCAAGTAAAGGTTCTGTTAAATCTTTATAAACTCGTAATCTATTTGAAACCAGCTCTGGCGAATCATCATCTCTTCCTCTACTTATCAAACGATCTTGAACAACAGAATCTGGAACATCTAAAAAAACTACTGAAATTAATCTTAGTCCAAATGCTTGAATTTTTGAGTCTAAGGAAATCGCCTGTGACTTAGTTCTAGGAAACCCATCGAAGATTATCTTGGTAAGATTACTTTCAGGCGATAAATATGTCTTAAAACTCGATTCAACCATTCCTATTATTACGTCATCTGGCACCAAGTCACCATTTTGCATGAACTTTTTTGCTGATAATCCTAAATCAGTGCGATCTTCTACATTGCTTCTCAATACGTCTCCTATGGATATATGCTTAAATCCAAACTGCTTTGACAATTTCAAAGCTTGGGTGCCTTTGCCGGATCCTGGGGGTCCCAAGAGAATAAGGTTCATCCACGCCGCCCCCGTAACCTTGATTTTTTTATTAATCCCTCATACTGGTGGGCCAGGAGATGTGATTGTATCTGTGCAACAGTG
>PACM01000036.1 GCA_002700125.1 Dehalococcoidia bacterium | reverse complement strand
CTTCTACAACAGCGGTCTCTTCTACAACAGCGGTCTCTTCTACAACAGCGGTCTCTTCTNCAACAGCGGTCTCTTCTGCAACAGCGGTCTCTTCTGCAACAGCGGTCTCTTCTGCAAGTTTGTCATCCTTCATTAATGACACTAGAGAAGTATCATATCGGTGACTACTTGCGTAAGGTAATAGTGCCAAATGTCTAGCTCGCTTGATTGCATTAGTCAAATTTCTTTGACACTTGGCACAGTTACCAGTTCTCTTCGATGACTCAATCTTGCCAGTCTCTGATATATACTTCTTTAAAGTGCCCACCGCCTTGTAGTCAAATCCATTTGACTTACAACAATTCCTGCTACGCCCTTCTGGCTTAATAAAAGGTGTTCTACTTCTTCCTTTAGTTGACTTCATCATTCCTCTTAACTCTAGTTACTGCTCTGTAATCTGTAATCACCAAGGTAAATCCTTATCATCTTCTTCTTGGGGAGAATTATCAGAAATAATTGATTCTCCTTTAGTGGTGGTTTTTTGTGATTTTGATACATCTTCATCGTTCTCATTATCCCGACGTTCTAATGCTCCACTTAAGAAAGTAACCATGTTTGCTACAACTTCATATGCTCTTCGTTGATTTCCATCTTGTCCAACGTACTCTCTACTCTGGAAGCGACCTTCTACATATACCTTCTGTCCTTTAGTAAGGTATTGATTAACATTTTCGGCGTTTTTGTTCCAAGTAACTATTCGGAACCATTCTGTCTCTTCTTTTTGTTCACCATCTCCAGTTGTATATCTTCTGTTTACTGCCATAGTAAACTCAGCGACAGGAGCACCATTTGGGGTATANCTAAGCTCNGGGTCTGCTCCAACATTTCCTATAAGCATTATTTTATTCAGGCTCGCCACTTGTTACTTCTCCTAAGTCTAAAGTCTGGAATATCATCCATCATTGATGGGGATAATAGAGGTTTATCTGAACTCACCTTAGTAATAAGATGTCGGATTATCTTTGCATCTCTCACTATTTCTGTTTCTACTTCTTTAAGTCGNGAAGGGTCCAAAGTAAATCTAGATAAAAAGTAATGACCTTCACTTCGTCCCATTATAGAGTGAGCTAAGGTTCTTTTTCCGTAGCTTTCCATAACTGCTATAGAGCCACCGCTAACTTCAATCTTTTTAGTAAGACTGTCCTTTAGTTCACTGCTCGAATTTTCATCAGCATCACTTCCGACAATCCACATAAGTTCATATTGGTTCACAATTCACACCATGTACTACTTTCATTTCAAGTAAGGGATTGTAGCGTATTGTTCTTGTTATCACAATGATTTTTCGAATTTTTCATAACCAGGAAAACTAAAAGGCGAAGTGATTCTAACTACTTCTTCCTTTAATAATCTTAATTTACCTAAATTATCTTTATTAAGTATAGCCTGACCAATTAAGTCTCCGATTTTTTCCATTTCATCTCCCTTCATGCCTCGGGAAGTTAAAGCTGGAGTACCAACTCTTATTCCTGAAGTTATTCTTGGAGGCAGAGGATCAAAAGGTATGCCATTCATGTTAACTATAATTCCAATATTTCGAAGGACTTTCGCAATTTCTCGACCAGTAGCTTTCTGAGGTGAAACGTCAACTGTAAACTGGTGATTATCGGTACCACCTGAAACTATCCTAAAGCCAAGTTTTGATAAAGTACTTGCCAAGATCTTAGAGTTATTTACTACATTTACAGAATATTCCTTAAAATCAGGCTGTTGAGCTTCCTTAAAGGCTACAGCTCTTCCAGCTATCATGTTCATAAATGGACCACCTTGTATTCCTGGGAAAACAGCCTTATCTATCGTCTCACTATGCTGACTTTTACACATTATCATTGCGCCTCTAGGGCCTCTAAGTGTCTTATGAGTTGTAGTTGTAACAAAATCAGAATGAGGGACAGGGGAGGAATGAACTCCTCCAGCAACTAAACCGGCAATATGAGCAATGTCAGAAAGAAGCAACGCTCCTACAGATTTAGCAATGTCAGAAAATTTTTTAAAGTCTATAGCTCTCGAATATGCACTTGCACCACAAACAATTAATTTAGGCTTAACTTCGTTTGCAAGCTTTTCAACTTCGTTATAGTCAATAAATTCAGTTTCTCTATCGACTCCATAAAAATAACAATCATAATATTTGCCAGAAAAATTAACTTTAGAACCATGGCTCAGGTGCCCTCCCTGATCTAATTTCATAGAAAGAATAGAATCTCCGTGCGTCAAAGCAGATAAATAAACTGCCATGTTTGCTGTAGTTCCACTATGAGGTTGAACGTTAACGTGATCGCTACCAAATATTTCTTTAGCTCTGGATATTGCTAATCCTTCTAATTCATCAACAATTTCACATCCTTCATAGTATCTCTTCCCAGGGTATCCCTCAGCATACTTGGTGCTGAAAATGGATCCGCAGGCATCTAAAACTTGAAAGGATGGATAATTTTCAGAAGCAATTAAGACTAACTGCTCCTTTAATCTAGACGCTTCTTTTTGTATTAAGAGGTCTATCTCTTTATCATTCATTTAATGATGCTCTTATCACTTGTTAGATAATAGGATTATAACTTATCTACATGCATATGGATCTTTTTGATTTAAAAGTAAATATAATCCCCGAAATTGACCCGGATTGTGAAAACATTTCAGAATCTATAAGTACCTTGAACAAGATGGCAATAAACTCAATTAAAAAAGTGTGTGCAATGCCTCTTTTTATTGATATCCAAGATGAATATAACATAGAGAATATACTAGTAGAAATTCAAAAAGAAGCTAGTCAAATCTCCAACTTAATAATACCAAAATTAATATGGGGAATTGAATACCCCTTGAATTACGATATTGCTAATATAGACAATTTACGTTCGATTAATAACGGCAAATATGTGATGGTAAAGTTCCCTTCAAATGACATTCCAAAAGACTACCAAATACAGTTAAGGTATCTTGTCGCACAAGGCCTAACACCTATAATAAATAACTTTGAAAATAGCCTCTTATCTGGTAGGTCAAAAGAGGTTCAGTCAATCAACGAAATTGGTTGCCTTATAAACATTGATATGACAAATTATTTCTTGAATAAGAGCAACCAATTAAATAAATTNATAATAGATCTAGAAAAAAAAGATATGATANTTTTGGTCAGTGGATTTTCAAAATTAACTGAAGGATTATACGAAAAAATTGTTGAATTCTCAGAGTTAACTAAGATCGAGTTTTCGAAGCTAACAAAACATTACATGTCTCGGAATCCAGACATAATAGCAAACAGTAAAAATTATAAATAATTTATTTGATTTTAACTTTTGTATACCATTCAGAATACTTTTCGTCATTACCTCGAACTATCTCAAAATATTTTTTTTGAAGCTTATTAGTAATATTTCCAATATCACCTCGTCCGATAGGTCGATTATCCAGATGTCCTACACTCGTAATGTGCGCAGCAGTACCAGTTAAAAATATTTCGTCAGCGAGATATAACTCACTTCTGTGAATTTTTCTGGAATTGATCTCATAATTAAATTCATTTTTTGCAATTTTGAAAACACAATCCCTGGTAATACCAAGTAAACAATTTTCTGTTTCTGCAGGCGTGGTAATTCGATCACCTTCAACCATAAATATATTCTCACCACTCCCTTCTGATACAGATCCATCATGGTTTAATAAAATAGCTTCATCAAAGCCAGCCTTAATAGCTTCTGTTTTGGCTAATATACTAGTTGTATACAAACCAGAAAGCTTGACACCTGTTGGCATCATAGAATCATCAGGTCTTCTCCAAGAAGAGGTTTGGCACCTTATAGGCTTGTCATTATCAATGTAATCTCCAAATGGGACAATCATCAATGTAAAATCGCTTTCTAATTCATGCAATTTCAAATTAGCGACTTTTTCTTCACTTTTATAGGCCAAAGGTCTTATATATACATCTTGACTGAGCCCACTTTGTTTAACTAAATCAACTGTTATTTCAACCAGATCATCTACAGAGTAAGGTAATTCGATCTGTAAAATTTTGCACCCTCGCTTAAGCCTTGCATAGTGCTCAGCAAGTCTAAATATCACCACTGAACTTTTCTGATCATTCCAATTTCCTCTGATGCCCTCAAATACACCAGTTCCATAATGCAATGCATGAGTCATTATGCCAACTTTCGCTTGGCTCAAAGGTACTATCTTTCCCTCAAAAAATGCTAAACTTTTCCCTAAATGTGTATTCAATATTTATTCTATCCAATTGTGTGATTTGACTAAATGTAAATAAAAATTATATTAGTTTCGAAAACTAAAACAAACTTAACATAAACATGTCAATATCAAAATTCGTAACAATTTTAATATCACTGGTAACAATAACCATAATATCTTGTGGCAATGAAAGTAAAACCCCCGACACTGAATTTGCTTATTTAGGATTCTTATTTGAAGAAGAAAACGTAAAGGTATTTATTCAAGGTTATACGAATCCTGGAATATCAATTAAGGTTAATTCTCAAAAGCCTAATAGAATTGATCCAAATGGAAAAATTTCTGAATTGATATTTGAAAAAGTTGGTAATGAAAGTGCAACAGTTAATATAACAACTAGTGAAGTTCAAAGATCTATTTTGATAAGAAACCCACTTATCGCTTATGATCAACGGCCTATTGATGCTCCTTTTGAGATGAAGGTAAATGAAACAATTTATGTGCCTGATGCAGCATCAACGGTTAGCATACTATCAATATCTGAAGATTCAAGATGTCCAAACCCTTTCGATAACTCAGATTCAAGCTCCGATCCAGGCTCTTGTATACATAAACCAAAAACGCTTGTTCACATGAAGGTTTTTACTCCCGGTTTTAAGAGTTTTGATCAACGGTTTTATAAAGAACAAATTAGTGATTATAAATTTTCTCACGGTGGTTTCCACTTCAATATATCAAAGATAAAACCTGAAATCATAACTTTGAATAGAGTTATTCCAGTAGAAGATTATTTGATAGTAATTGAGGTGCAAAAACCTATTATAAACTAATTTAAGTTTCCTTTGACGTATCTTTTTAATGCAAGATAAACTTTTTCACAATTTTCCATACTGACTCCATTTAAAGTTCCTACTCTGATAGCTTCACCTAAGATTTCGTCTAATTCTAATGGTCTGCCATGATCAAGATCTTCTTTCAAGGAAGAATGAATCTCATCAGACCTATCTAGTAAGTTCTTTAAAGTAATCTCAGGAAATTCTTTATCCAAATCAACGCCTGTTGCAACAGCAGCATTAAACATCTCTAATATCATCGACTGCATAGTCTCAATATATTCATTTAACTTAAATGTTTCTAGGGCACTCATACCTGAATAGCTCATTATCGAACCACTTGCTGCAACCATAATTAATTTCTCCCAGACAGATCTGTCTATATCGTTGGAAAATTCAAATTGAGTCTCATTAGAATCTGAGCGAGACGTTATTTCTTGTAATCTAGATTTTTCTTTTTCATGAGCATCATTTTTGCCCAAAACAATTCGAGCTTCTTGACCAAACTGTTTTACAACCCCTGGATTAACCCTGACAGCATCAACATAGGTAAGGCCATTGACAACATTTTGCAAAGGTAATTCTTTTCTTAATAATTTATAAGTAAAAATACCATTTTGAATACACAATACTTTAGTATGTTCAGATAAGCTCGCCTTTACTTCAGCTAATATTTGTTTAACTGAATACGTTTTTACTGCTAAAATTATTACATCAAATTTCTTTCTCGGTATGTGCTCAAAAACTGGAAGATTGATATTAAAGTTACCCCAATGTGTTTCTAATGTCAGACCTTTATTTTTTATTACTTCAAGATGAGGTCCTCTAGTAATCATGGATATATCGTGACCATTTTTACTCATCATGCCTGCAAAGTAACTCCCAACAGCGCCACCACCGAAGAAAAGAATTTTTAGTTTTTCCTTTTTCATAGACATTTTTTATTAAACCATTAAGATGATTACAGTATCTGTCTGATATGTAAATTTTTCTAGTTTCAAGTTGAGAGATATAAAAATAACACCTGGAGTAATAGTTAACGCTGATGGATCTGTTCTCTATGAGTGTGGGGATACACATGTTATATGTACTGCAACTTTTGACTCTAAGACTCCCGATTGGTTACAAGGGACTGGATGGATCACCGCAGAGTATTCGATGTTACCNGCAAGCACCAATTCTAGAGTTACAAGGGAAATATCCAAAGGGAAAAAAAATGCTAGGGCACAAGAAATTCAGAGACTAATAGGAAGGTCTCTAAGAGGGTGCGCTTACCTTGAGAAGATGCCTGATATTTCAATTATTGTTGACTGTGATGTCATTAACGCTGACGGTGGAACGAGAACAGCGTCTATAAATGGAGGATATATAGCATTAGCTTTGGCTATAAAATCAAGATATCCGAGCTTATTGGACCAAAAGATAATAAATCCTGTAGCGGCAATTAGCGTGGGAAAGGTTAATGGTAAAATTATAGAGGATCTCAATTACGAAGAGGATTCAAATGCTGAAGTTGACTTAAATATTGTTATGAATCACGAGAATCAACTAATAGAAATACAAGGGACAGGAGAACAAGGAACCTTCTCTAAAGCAGAACTTAACGAAATGCTTGTAGTTGGTACAAATTGTATATCAAAAATATTTGAAGAACAAAATAAAATCATTGAAGTTTCATAAAAAATATGACATCTAAAATTTCAAAAATATACTCGAGGCAGGTTTTAGATTCAAGAGGTAATCCAACCATATTCACGAGTGTCGAGACAAGTGATGGCAAGCACGGTGTTAGTTATGTTCCTTCTGGTGCAAGTACAGGTTCAAGAGAAGCCCTAGAACTTAGAGATGGAGATAAAAATCGATTTGATGGAAAGAGTGTTTACAAAGCAGTAAGAAACATTATGGAAGTAATCGCGCCTGCACTAATCGGCAAAGAATCAACAGAACAATCTGAAATAGATCAAATCATGATTGATTTGGATGGTACCCCAACAAAAAGTTCTCTAGGAGCGAATGCAATACTTGGTGTCTCAATGGCAAATGCTAGGGTGGCAGCCGATTCTAGAAATCAATGGCTGTTTGAATATATAGAAAGTATGAAAGACTTAACTGCTCCGTCGGATCACTTGGTTATGCCACGACCAATGTTTAATATATTGAACGGTGGATCACACGCATTTAATTCTACTGACTTTCAAGAATTTATGATTGTACCCAAAATTGGAATGAACGAAGATTTTGAAGAAACACTTTTATGTGGCTTTGAAATATACAATCAATTAAAAAAAATCTTAGAATATAAAAACCTTCCTTCGACTGTAGGAGATGAGGGAGGGTTTGCTCTTTCAGGATTCACCAATTCTGATGCACTTGATTTACTTTTACAAGCGACTGAAAAGACCAAATTTAAGGTTGGAGAGCACTTAGATTTTGCACTTGATGTTGCAGCTTCAGAATTCTATAATGCTGAAAAAAAAACCTACAAGCTAAATTCTGAAGCTCGAGAAATTTACTCTGATGAGCTAATTTCAATTTATGAAAAACTCTTATCAAAATATCCTATATACAGTATTGAAGATGGACTTGCAGAAGATGATTGGGATGGATGGGAGGAAATGACTAATCGGATTGGAAAAAAGGTACAACTTGTTGGAGATGACCTATTTGTTACACAACAAAAATTTTTGGAAAGAGGGATTAAAGAAAATGTAGGAAATTCTATCCTCATAAAGTTAAACCAAGTAGGGACAGTGTCTGAAACGATTGACACTATAAAATGTGCCCAAGAGAATGAATTTTCTACTATAATAAGTCACAGATCTGGTGAGACTGAAGATACATTTATTGCAGATCTATGCATAGGGACTAAATCTGATCAAATCAAATCTGGGGCTCCTGCTAGAGGTGAGCGGGTAAATAAGTATAACAGGCTTCTTCTAATAGAGGACCATATAAAAGGTAGGTAAATGAAAAAAGTTAAAGTTGGAATTAATGGATTTGGAAGAATAGGGAGGCAACTTACTAAATTAATTATTGAAAGAGATGAAATTGACATAGTTTCCATAAATGATCTGGCAAATATAGAAAGCTGTGCACACCTATTTAAATATGACTCAAGTTATGGAATTCATAAAGGAAGCGTCGAAATAGATGGAGACGATCTAGTTTTAAACAATAAAAGAATAAAAAAATTCACAGAAAGAGATCCTGCGCAAATTGAATGGGATTCTATGGGAGTAGAAATAGTAATAGAATCTACAGGAATATTTACTAAGAAAGAACAAGCTGAGAAGCATCTATCTGGTACTACAAAAAAGGTCATCATATCTGCGCCTGCCTCGGATGAAGATCTAACAATAGTCTTGGGGGTGAATGAGGATCAATACGATCCCATTATTCATCACGTTGTCTCAAATGCATCTTGTACAACAAATTGTGTCGCGCCCATGGTGAAGATATTGAATGACAATTTCGGAGTCAAGTACGCTCTGATGTCCACGATACATTCTTTTACAAATGATCAGAGCGTACTTGACCAGCCACACTCTGATCTTAGAAGATCTCGAACTGCTTCATCCAACATCATACCCACAACAACAGGAGCGGCTAAGGCAGTGGTACAAGTAATACCTGAAATGAAAGGAAAAATTGATGGTATGGCTTACAGAGTCCCTACTCCTTCAGTCTCAGTCACAGATTTAACTGTTTTGCTAGAAAAGGAAACTGATGCTACCGCGATCAATCAATCCTTCGAGTCTGCTTCAAAAAAAAGTTTCAAAGGTTTGTTAGAATATTCAGATTTGCCTCTGGTATCTCAAGACTTTAAAGGCAATTCTCATAGTGTAATAATTGACTCTCTCTCTACCATTCAAGTAGAGAAGAATTTCTTCAAAATTGTTGGTTGGTATGATAATGAGTGGGGTTACGCAAACAGAACATGCGATCTTTTAAGTTTGATTTCCTCCAAATTAGCCTAAATAAGGTACAATTAACCGAAACTATTTAGAAGAAGATGTCTACAGCAAGAAAAAAAACAGAATTGAAAAACTTAAGTGGAAGCATTGATATGGCTCAGAAACCTAACAATTCCAATGGTGAAGGTAAAGCAATAGAGACTGGAAGTTGGAGGTTGAAGGGTGGGCTTGCTCAAATGTTAAAAGGTGGCGTGATAATGGATGTTGTAAATGCCGATCAAGCCAAAATAGCAGAACAGACAGGTGCTGTAGCCGTTATGGCTCTAGAACGTGTACCAGCTGATATCAGAAGAGATGGAGGCGTCGCTAGGATGTCTGACCCGAAAATGATCAAAGATATAATCAATTCAGTATCGATACCCGTGATGGCTAAATGTAGAATTGGACATTTGGCGGAAGCTCAAATACTGCAGCATTTAGGTGTAGATTACGCAGATGAATCGGAAGTTCTAACACCAGCTGATACTAATTTTCATGTCAACAAATGGGATTTCAATATGCCTTTTGTATGTGGAGCAACAGACTTAGGAGAAGCGCTGAGAAGAATTGGAGAAGGTGCAGCAATGATTAGGACCAAAGGTGAAGCTGGAACAGGAGATGTTGTTCAAGCAGTTTTCCATGCTAGAACAGTAATTGGTCAATTAAAAAAAATTATAAGTTTAAATGATGAGGAGCTTATGACTGAAGCAAAAAATCTTGGTGCTCCTTACGAATTATTAACGGAAGTAAAAAAACTGGGTCGACTTCCTGTTGTAAATTTTGCAGCAGGTGGAATTGCTACTCCAGCAGACGCAGCTCTAATGATGCAGATTGGTGTAGATGGAGTTTTCGTGGGTTCTGGCATATTCAAATCTGGTGATGCAGAAAAAAGAGCAAAAGCGATCGTTCAAGCTACGACTCATTATAATAATCCAGAGATCCTTGCTAAAGTTTCTGAAGATTTAGGAGAACCTATGGTTGGGATCAGCGTGTCTACTCTCCCCAAAGAAGAAAGATTAGAGAAAAGAGGAGTATAGTTTCTCAAGTGAGAATAGGTATTCTGGCGTTGCAGGGAGACTTTCAAGAACACGCAACGTGTTTTACAAAGTTAGATATATCAGTGACTGAAATTAGGTCAGCAGCTGACTTAGAGATTATTGATGGGTTGGTTATACCTGGAGGAGAAAGCACCACAATTGCTAAGTTATTAAACGAATCAGGCCTGAATGATTCAATTGTTAAAAAATCAGATTTAGGAATGCCAATATGGGGTACTTGTGCTGGCCTAATACTAATCTCAAAAGAGTTATCTGAAAGCGACCCACCTACCATGGGTTTAATTGATATTAAGACTTCCAGAAATTATTACGGCAGACAAATAGACAGCTTTGTTGAAAACATCTATTTTGCTTCAGAAACAGTACCATTTGAAGCTATATTTATCAGGGCTCCTGGTATAATTGAAACTAGAGGTAATGTAGTTACTCTTGCAAAATCAAGAAATAAAATACCTATAGCAGTAAGAGAAGATAACATATTAGGAACTAGTTTTCATCCTGAACTAACGGACGATTTAAGAATACACGAGTATTTCTTGACAATGGCAGAAGATTCACATAAAAAACTTGAAAATCTTAAGGAAAATTGAAATATTAGCATTAGAATTATGGTACAACGATCAATAAAAGATATTGAATTTAAGTCTACCGATGACCTTGAAGTATTAATCTCCATCCTTCCGTCTAGAGTTCAAAATTACTTGAAAAACCATCCAGAAAAGTACGATCTTGTTGAAGTAATACTGGATTTAGGGCGATCTGCAGAAGTGCGATTCCCCACATCCCAAGAGATCATACATGATGAAGAAGTCACACATGTGGACTTACAAGCCCTAATCAGCAGAGTAAGTGAATTTGGAGACGATAACCGAGCTGGGATTGAGAGAACGCTTCATCGAATATCAGTAATCCGAAACCGAAAGGGGGCGCCAGTAGGGATTACTTGTAGAGCTGGAAGAGCAATAGAAGGGACAATTCAAAATATAGAAGATCTAGTTATGAGTGGAGAGAGCGTGCTTCTGCTAGGTAAGCCTGGAGTAGGTAAAACTACAATGTTAAGAGAAGTTGCAAGGGTTTTATCAGAAAGTGCAAACAAAAGAGTAGTTATAGTAGATACTTCAAATGAGATTGCAGGCGATGGTGACGTACCTCACCAAGCAATAGGAAAGTCTAGAAGGATGCAAGTTCCCGCAACATCTTTACAGCATCAAGTAATGATAGAAGCGGTCGAAAATCATATGCCTGAAGTCATAATAATTGATGAAATGAGTACTGAGTCTGAATCTTTAGCTGCCAGAACAATAGCTGAACGCGGTGTTCAACTAATTGCTACAGCTCACGCAAACAATCTAGAAAACGTTCTGACAAATCCCACATTGTCTGATTTAGTTGGTGGAACTCAGACAGTCACATTAGGGGATATAGAAGCTAAAAGAAGAAGGACACAAAAAACAATACTAGAGAGAAAGCATGATCCGACTTTTTCAATAGTCGTAGAAATTGTTGATAGAGATACAGTTTCGGTGCACAAAAATGTCGGTAACCAAATTGATGAAATACTAAAAGGAAAGAGTGTTTCCGGCGAATTAAGATGGATTGAAAAAGGCGTAGTAAAAAAGTTGGCTCCTGAAGCTAAAGTAGAAAATAAGGTTCTACGTAACGTTGATCGAGTGCCATTATATCCTTTCGGAATATCTAAAGGGTCACTAAAATCTTTGATAAAAGAATATGGAGCTTCGTTAAAAATAACGGATAATGAAAATGACGCAAAAATATTCTTAACAACAAAAGCTCATTATTCAAGGAAACCTGAATCTCTACATAAAGCACAACAAATGGGAATACCAGTCCACGTATTAAGAAAAAATTCTAAAGAACAAGTAAAAAAATTCTTAGAAAAATATACTCCTGAAATCAAAAAAAAATCATTTGCATTTGGGACTAATCACACTGTGGTCAATGCACTAGAAGAACTTCAGACTGCAGTAAGAAGAATTTTTGATGGAGAAATGCGAGTTGAGTTGAATGCACAAAATTCATTTGTCAGGAGGCTTCAACATAAAGCGGCTTCTAAAGAGGGAATACACTCTATGAGCATAGGAGAAGGTACGACACGGAGAGTCGTGCTTGAAAAGGGTTGGTAGTAGTGTGTCTTTTTTGGTTTCTATTGAAGGATTTGATGGAGTAGGAAAAACTACTCAAGCCAAGTTATTACACAATAATTTAACTAAGCGATCTATCAAGTCATTAATCGTAAGAGAGCCTGGAGGCACAACTCTTGCTGAGAAAATACGAGAAGAGTTAAATCAAAATCCTTCCCTAACAAGTACAACCGAATTGCTTCTTTTTGAAGTTGCCCGATCAGATCTAGTAGAAAATGTAATGATGCCAAATCTATCCGATGGAATCATTGTTGTAACAGATCGATATATTGATTCTACATTGGCTTACCAAGGTTTTGGACGTGGCCTTAATCTAAGTAAAGTTAAGCAGTTAAACAACATAAGTTCTTTGGGACTATTACCAGAGATCACTTTCTTATTAGATATGAATGTTGAAGATGCCCTGAGAAGGGTATCTAATCGCAATGAAGATCCAGAAGAAAAACAGATTACAAAATTTGAAAAAGAAACAGTTGAGTTTCATCAAAGAGTACGCAATGGTTTCCTAGAAATTGCTAAAAATAATAAAGAAAGGATAATAATTCTTGACTCAACTTTAGGAGTTGAGGAACTCTCAAAAATTATTTTAGAAAAAGTAATTGAAAAAATCGAAAATTAGAAATAATAATGAGGTTATCAAAATTCATATCTACATCGGGATATGCTTCTAGGAGAGAGGCTGATGTTCTTATACAAAAAGGTACAGTGATAGTGAATAATTCCATCTGTACAGATTTTTCTACTGAGGTGACTAATGAAGATGAAGTTATAGTAGAAAACACTCTGCTCACTCTATCATCACCTAGGCTTTGGATGATAAATAAACCTAAGGGTTTTCTTTGTACATCCAAAGATCCAATGGGAAGAAAAACGATATATGAATTAATACCTGACAGAATTCCTAGAGTGATTTCAGTAGGAAGGCTAGATTTGAATAGCGAAGGACTACTCTTATTAACTAACAATGGTGAATTGTCTAGATTCTTTGAACTTCCGAAAAATAAAGTGGAGAGGTGCTACTTAGTTGAAATTTTAGGCTCTCTAAATTCAAAAAAAATATCTTTACTCGAGAAAGGATTGAATGTTGGTGGTTTAAATTATGGACCCATAAAAGTCAAAGTTAGAAAAAAAACTAAACAGAAATTCACGTTAGAATTAAAACTTCAAGAAGGTAAGAATAGAGAGATTCGAAATATCGCATCATACTTTGATTGGAAGGTAATCAGATTAAAAAGAACTAAATATGGCGATTACACTCTTGGAAATCTAAAAGAGAGAGAGTTGGTAGAAGTAAAGATTCCAGAGCTCTTTACTTACTCAACCAGATAAATATTCCTAATGTCACATAATAGAAAAAAAATTAAGCTTGACCATGCTTGGTTAAACGTACTATGTGAAGAGTTTGAAAAAGATTATATGAATAATCTGAAAAACCGATTACTGGACAGTCTT
>PACM01000035.1 GCA_002700125.1 Dehalococcoidia bacterium | reverse complement strand
TCAAGATATAAAAGATAGAAAGTTAAGAGCGGCAAAGGCACTTGATATTGTAGGACTAATCGACAGGCTTGACTTTATACCTAGCCAATTGAGTGGAGGTCAACAACAAAGGGTTTCGATTGCTCGATCACTCGTCGTCGAACCGAGAGTGGTTTTAGCAGATGAACCCACAGGAGCACTAGATGTTAAGACTGGGAGAGAAGTTATGGGTGTTCTAAAGGATTTAGTAAAAGAACAGAATATTACTGTCATTGTAGTTACTCATGAATCAGAAGTGGCTAAATTCACGGAGAGAACAATTCAACTCAGCGACGGAGAAATAATTCGAGATAGGAAAAATAGATGAATTTGAAAGATTTAGTACTTGTATCTTTGGGAGCTATAAATGCCAATAAACTCCGTAGTCTTTTGACCACCTTAGGAATAATAATTGGAGTTAGCTCTGTGATCATTTTAATGGCTATCGGTCAAGGTGCAGTAAAAGGTGTCATAGATGAATTAAGCGCGCTGGGCACAAATTTGATATTTATTGAACCTGGATTTTCTGAAGAAGGAGGACGGAGAGGAGGAGCTGGGAGCGCTCTTTCGTTAACTCTAGAGGATGGAGAAGTCATAAATGATGCTCAGATTGAAGGAATATCTCAAGTTACATCATTATTTGATTTTGAAGCTCAAGCTATAACTCCTTCAAATAACATAGGAGTGCAAATAGTCGGTACAGAATTTATGTATTCTTCGATAAGAGGTTTGATCATNGATGAAGGTAGATTCATAGATGAAAACGATGTAGAAAAAAAATCNTTAAATATTGTATTAGGTCATACTATTGCTCAANAATTATTTCCTGATGATTCACCAATAGGAAAGAATGTAAGAATTTCGATNGCTGGAGGTAGAATTNTATTTAATTTTAGGGTNGTTGGAGTCCTTGNAGAACGAGGNGCCGCTGTTGGCATAGATGATGANAACGCGGTTTACATNCCAGTTTCTNCACTACAGGCAAGAATCAGTTTTATTAGAAATCCTACAGGAGAAACTAATGTAAATAACATAGTGATACAAACAATGGATGACGCTGACGAGGATGCTATAAAGAGAACAATCACTCAAATACTTTTAGAAAGACATAATGTTAGNGATCCAGATTTTATCATAGAAAGCCAAAAAGACTTGATTGGAGCGGAACAAGGAATAGCTAATATATTGTCTCTTCTTTTGGGAGGTATAGCTGGAATATCACTAGCTGTAGGAGGAATCGGAGTGATGAATATTATGCTGGTTTCAGTGACTGAAAGAACTCGNGAAATCGGAATAAGNAGAGCTGTAGGTGCAACGAAGTCAGATATAGTTAAGCAATTTGTCTGGGAGGCTTTAACTTTGAGTTCTTTAGGAGGCTTGATAGGCATATTATTAGGGCTATCAATATCATTTATTATAGACGGAAGAATCTCTTTTGATGAATTTACTGTAAGGACGGTCATACAACCTTGGAGTATAGTGATTGCATTTATGGTTTCTTTTATGATTGGATTGCTGAGTGGAAGTTACCCTGCTTACAGAGCTTCTAGACTTGATCCGATCTTAGCTCTAAGAAACGAATAGTTTTCTTAAAGTAAATTCCTTCTCCTGAATTGGAATACAGATGTTATAAAAAATATAATTATACATCCNACAAATGGNGNCCAGTNCCAAGCATGTATACCGGCTTTTAAAGGATCTCCTGCTTTATAATAATAAAATAGTGAGAAGTATTTTGTTGAGTCCAGAGTTTCTACTAAAGGAGCAATGTTGGCAATTAAGTAGGATANNAGAGCAAGAGCAGCTGAAATTCCTACAGCTTGTGCAGCATTTCCATTGAATGTTCCTATCATTATTCCTATCATCCCGAAAGTTACTCCCAAGAGAAAAAGATTAAGACATATAGCAAACAGACCTTCTAGCGGAATTGTTTCCGAGAATAATGCTCCACTTACAGCATAAGCTAGCCAGTGAATCACCGCTATAAATGCTACTTTAAAAATCATTGACAGGATTTTTTCAATAATGAATCTATCTCTAGATATAGGTGCAGACAACACTATATCCAGGCTCTTTGCAGTTTCCTCACTTGCAGTGGCNTTGCCGCCTGAGTTTACTGCTAAACCAATTATCATTATAGGAGCAAGTATCGTAAAAATTTGTGCATTAAGGAAACCTTCGATGCTTCCAAAATCGAGACCTCCTTCNCCTCCTACAAATTGCTGAAGAGCTTTTGGGAAGGCGTCAGCAATTGCTGCGAATTNATCCAATGGAACCTGTGAAACTACAAAAATAATGTAGATTGCCAGAAAAAAGATTCCCCCAGTCCAATATAAAGCTGCTTTACGAAAATCCCATAGAGATTTTAGTAAAATGCTTCGAAACATCATTATTTTCTACTTCCTTTTTTATAGTAGGCTAAGAANATTTCTTCTAAATCNGGCTCTAGACTNCTAAACGTCTCAACTTTATGNTCTGAGATCCTCTTTATAAATTTATTCACATCACCTGCGANGTCGAATACNTATTTTTCACCTATNCTAGAAATGGTTTGAATTCCAAGTGATTTNCCAAACCTTTTCTCANTTACNTCNCCTTTGAAAGATACTTCGAAACGGTTCACTGCCATCGATTTTAGTTCGGTCATAGTATTTTCTGCGACTATTNTACCTTCCTTAATTATTGCTACTCGCTCACATAACATCTCAACTTCAGGCAGTACNTGCGATGAAATGAAAATAGTCTTCCCTTCATCTNTAGATTTTAAAATCAATTCANCAAACTCCTGTTGCTTTAAAGGATCTAGCCCACTGGTNGGNTCATCAAGAATNAGNATTTCTGGATCATGCGCAAATGCTTGTATAATGCCAACTTTTTGTTTATTACCCTTAGATAACTGCTTGGCTTTTCTGTCGAGATCAAGGTCAAACTTTTTTGCTAAAGACTTAGCATAAGATAGTTTGTCGAGCTTTCCTCTCAGGCTTAGAACGTGTGTAATATACTGCATTCCCGTCATNTTGTCNTAGGTAGAAAATTCTCCNGGGAGATACCCTATTAGTGGCCGTATTTTTAAATAGTCATCTTTAGAATCCAAACCCTTAATCAACACTTTCCCTTTAGTAGGGAATATAAAGTTCAGCATGCTGCGCATGGTTGTGCTNTTCCCAGCACCATTGGGACCTATAAGTCCAAATATCTCCCCTTTCTTTACNGTAAAAGATATATTAGAAACTGCTTTGATCTTTCCATAAAATTTGGTTAGGTTTTTTACTTCGATTAAATCTTCCATAAGGTATACTTTTTCTCAAGTTTCAAGCTTGTAAGATGACACTCCCTTAAACCTAAAGTAAATCAATACTACAACGATAATTGATATTATTCCACCTAGAATTAAAGCATTATTTGTGCCAATTAATTCTGACATGACNCCAATNTCGAAATGNCCAATATTATTTGCNGTCATTGCGGCTACAGAGTGTAAGCTTACTGCTCTACCTCTTAGNTTGTCTGGAGATGTAAGTTGTACTATTGCTTGTCTTACTGTCATTCCAACACCGTCTGTAGCGCCAAGTAGAGTTATTANTAAAGCACCGACATACAAGCTCGATGACAGGCCAAAAAATATTAGGAGAACGCTATATAAAAGTGTTGCAGCTAATACTAACGTCCCCTTGGATTTTATTCTTGTGAAGAACACAACTAAAAATGAACCCGCAATTGCTCCGATNGAATTGCACGCGGTAAGAACAGAAACAGCCGCNGCACCTCCTTTGTATAGCCTGTCTGCAATTAGTGGCATTATCTGTCTGTAAAAACTTACTACCGTCACTCCGACATCAAGGAGATATAACCCTGGAAGTATGGGATGGTTTTTGACATATAACAATCCTTCAACAATATTCTTGATAGGATTCATTTTTCTATTAGATGCAGAACGACTATCTACTTTAATCATAAGGCACAATAATCCAGAAATAAGAGCAGTTACGAATCCCAATAGTAAGGGAAATGAAGACCCGGATAATACAGTAAGAACTCCAAATAATACCGGAGCAACTACACTACCTACNTGCATTGTGGCACTGTTAGCTGCGACTGCGTGAATTAATTGATTCCTNGGGACAAGATTGGCAGTTAATGCAGANCTTGCCGGTCCACTGATCGTTGAATTTACAGACAATACTGCAGNAGCAACATAAATGTGCCAAGCTACTAAAGAATTATTGAAAGCAAGGTAGAAAAGAAAAAGTATAATTGCNGAGCTAATTAACTGAGTTACTACTATCAGGGTAGTACGCTTTAAAAAGTCTGCCATTACCCCNCCGAATAGAATTGAAGGTAATTGAAAAAATAGTTGAATGATTCCTAGGATCCCCAAGCTAAACCCAGAACCAGTAATCTCATAAAGAATGAATCCCGTTGCTATGATTCTTAATTGCATTGACAGCATAGAAAAAAAACTTGATAACCATAGAAATAAATAGTTCTTTATAAANAAAACCCTCCANGGTNTTGGAGTTCTTGAATCGAGAGNGGTCATTTAAAATTTAGAGTGAGTGNCAAAATCAGTAAAGNCATCAATCCAATTTGCCAATTCTTTTTTTGTCTGACTTTCAACATAAATTCTAGCAACTGGTTCGGTTCCTGAGAGTCTTAAAAGAACCCATTGATCGTTGTCAAAGGTTATTTTTAATCCGTCCGTTCTATCTATCGAATTTATTGTTTTGCCAATTATTGATTTCCCTTCAAATTTATCTATGAAAGAAGTCAATTGACTTCTTAGCTTATCGTTAAGATGAATATCTGATCTTCTGAAATAAAGTTCTCCATAATTTGAATTTTGTTCTTTAAACATTGAATGCGAATCTAATTTTGATGAACTTAGCTGTTCTAGCAAAAGGAGAGCACTCATTACTCCGTCTCTTTCAAGTAAATGAGGAGAATATGAGTAACCTCCGCTTTCTTCACCACCTAGAATTGATTTGTTTTGCTCCATTGCAGGAGCAACATATTTAAAGCCTATTTTTGTTCGGAAACAATCAATACTATGTTTTTTAGCAATCCTATCGATCATTGATGTCATCGAAACCGTAGTGCTTATCGAACTTTTTTCTTTTCTTGTATTTAAGACGTGCTCGGCAATTGAGCAAAAGACATAAGGGGAGTCAATATATTTAGATGTGCTGTCGATCACTCCGACTCTATCTGAATCAGCGTCAAATCCGAAGCCAATATCTGCATCCAACTCTTTAACTAAATTTTTCAATCTACTCAGATTCTCATCAATAGGTTCAGGTTGCTTGATCCCTGGAAAATTAGGATTTGGTTTGTTGTTTATTTCTATAATATTGCAATTATTACCTCCTAATATCTTTTCCATAATTGAAATGGATGTTCCAAACATGCAGTCCACAATAATATTCATTTTTTTGGCTCTAATCTTCTGAAGGTTAACAAGGCGTTCTATTGAAGAAATATATGGTTGAATTAGATTTTTTTCGTAACCTGTATCTATTATTAACTCGCCAGATGATGACAAGTTTTTTATATCATCATCTCTCAAGTTCGTATGGTTTAGTTGTCTAGTTAGAGATTTGACTGTGTTTTCGTCAATGCTTTGCCCCTTAGAATTTTTTATTTTTATTCCGTTCCATAATGCTGCATTATGACTTGCGGTAACTATGATACCGAAATCACAATTCAAATCCTTAACTGTAAAACTAACTATAGGAGTAGGGATAGGTTGATCACTGAGAATTACATCTATGCCTTGATTTAGTAGATATCTTGATATGGCGTGAGCTATTTCATTCGATAAAAATCTTGTGTCATACCCCACTACAATTTTGAGGTTTTTATTTTTATTAATTGAAATAAGTGATTTTACTATTAGGAGGCAATTTTCAATATTGAACTGATCTCCTATTAATGCCCTCCATCCNTCCGTACCAAATATTGGTTTTGAATCTTGGTCAGNAATCATTAACTTTGCAAGTCTTTAATTTTATCTAACTGTTCCCANGGAAGNTTTAAATCNTCTCTACCNAAGTGNCCATAAGCAGAAGTNTGTTTATAGATTGGNCTTCTTAAATTAAGGTCTTTGATGATTCCTCCAGGACTTAGATCAAAGGTGCGATTTATTTTTTCTACAATCGATCTATCTGATATTTTATTGGTTCCGTGAGAATCAACCATTATAGATATTGGCTCAGACATCCCTATAGCATAGGACAGTTGAACTTCCATCCTAGAGGCCAGTCCAGCTGCTACACAATTTTTTGCTACCCATCTAGCAGCGTAAGCTCCTGTTCTGTCTACTTTGGTACAATCTTTTCCTGAAAAAGCGCCACCTCCATGTCTGCANCTACCACCATATGAATCTACGATTATTTTCCTNCCAGTCAGTCCCGCATCTCCGNGGGGACCTCCAACTATAAATTGNCCAGAAGGATTAAATATAAACCTNGTTTTTTCATCCAATAAATTCAAAGGNATCATTTTTTTGCACACTTGATCCATTAACTGNGAAGCTATTGATTCTTGATCAATGTCAGGAGAATGTTGAGTGCTAATTACGATGGTATCAATTCTATTNGGTGTTCCGTCACTATTATATTCCATTGTTATTTGGCTTTTGCCATCTGGTCTTAACCATTCCAATGTTTTATTCTTTCTTAACTCAGCTAGCCTCCTTGTGATACCGTGAGCAATTGATATGGGTAGAGGCATGTAATCTGGACTTTCATCTGTTGCATACCCTATCATCATTCCTTGATCTCCAGCTCCAATATTNTTTCCTTCTCCACTTCTATTTTCTAAAGCTACATCTACTCCTGCCTTGATATCTGGACTTTGTTTTCCAAGAGCTGTTATTAACTTACAAGAGTTACCATCAAGTCCGAAATCCTTGTTGTTGTAGCCGATATCTATGATTGTTTCACGGGCGATTTTCTCGAAATCAACACTTGCTGTTGTTGTTATTTCTCCAAGAAGCACTACTAAATCAGTTGTTGTAGCCGTTTCACACGCAACCCTACCGTTTGGATCGGATTCCATTATATTGTCCAGAATGGCATCAGAAACTTGGTCACATAGTTTATCAGGATGACCTTCAGTTACTGATTCAGAAGTTAAGAGATATGTTTCCATACTAAATATCCTCCTGGTTAGAGCCTGTGCCAAGCTCCCANCTATTTAAATATTTCTCTTGCTTTTCTTTTAAGGTGTCATAGTTCATGTTCATGGATTTTATCTTTAATGATGCAATTTCTTGATCAACATTTTTTGGCAAAGTATATACTTTATTATCAAAATCCTTGTGATTTTTGACAATATGTTCGCTCGCTAACGCTTGGTTAGCAAAACTCATGTCCATGACGCTTGGTGGGTGTCCTTCAGCGGCAGCAAGATTGATTAGTCTTCCTTCTCCTAAAACGAATATTAACTTTCCTGATTCTAGAGTATATTCTTGTACGTTCTCTCTCACTCTTCGTATACTTTCAGTCATTTCGTTTAGAGCTTCTAAGTTTAATTCAACATTGAAGTGACCAGAATTTGCAACAATAGCTCCACTTTTCATATTTTCAAAATGTTCCTTATCTACTGCGTGTAATCCTCCAGTGACTGTGACGAATATATCACCAATTTTACTTGCCTCTTCAATTTGCATCACTTCATGACCATCCATAATTGCTTCCAATGCTTTAACTGAATCGACTTCACAAACGACTGTTCTAGCTCCCATGCCTTTGGCTCTTGAAGCTAAACCTCTTCCACACCATCCATATCCAATTATTACCATTGTCTTTCCAGTGATAAGAATATTGGTTGCTCTGATTATCCCATCTAGAGTGCTTTGTCCAGTGCCGTATCTGTTATCAAACATGTGCTTTGTATCAGAATCATTTACTGAGATTATAGGAAATTTTAATTTTCCTTGATCAGACAAAGCCTTTAATCTAATTATTCCAGTTGTTGTTTCCTCCATACTTCCAATCATATTCTTTAATCCTGGATGATCTCCTCCATGAAGTTTAGCGACTAGATCAGCACCATCGTCAATTGTTAAATGAGGCTGTTCACTTAATACAGCTTCAAGATGAGAGTCATAAGTTTCGTCATCTTCTCCTTTGATAGCATAGACTGAAATGTTTTGGCTAACCAAATAGGCTGCAATATCATCTTGAGTCGACAGAGGGTTTGAAGCGCACATATATAATTCAGCTCCACCTGCTGAAAGAGTTTCGACTAGATTAGCCGTTTCTGCAGTTATATGTAGACATCCTGCTATTTTTATTCCTTTCAGAGGTTTTTCTATCTCGAATCTTTCTTTAATTGAACGCAGAACTGGCATTTCTCTAGAAGCCCACTCTGATCTCAAAGAACCTTCTTTGGCTAGGTTTATATTTTTTATATCGTGCTTTGGATTAATTCCACTCATTTTTCTCCTTTAAATTCAAATTGAAATTAAGCTCATTAATAGCTTCTTTCTTTCTTCTATATCTTTATTGCTTAAATTCAAAAGTCGATTTATTCCGAACTCTTCTACACAGAAAGAAGCCATGACTGTACCTATTATGCAGGCTTCTTTGAAATCCTTTTCACTCAGATTTTCTACAGTTGATAAGTATCCCATAAATCCACCTGCAAAACTATCTCCAGCACCAGTGGGATCTGTTACTCGTTCTACTGGAATTGCTGGAAGAAAAAATCTTGCTNTGGTGCTTGAGTATAACAATCCATAATTTCCCAATTTTATTACCATTCTTTTTGTACCCATGTCTGAAAGGGCATCAAGGCAATTTTTTAGTGAATTCTTGTTTGTCAAAAGTTTTGCTTCGTTTTCATTAATAACTAGGACATCAATTATTGGCAGTAAATTTTTTACTTTATTAGGTGAATTTTTTATCCAAAAATCCATAGTGTCTAATCCTATTAATTCTGCTCTTTTTTTCATTTGATTTAAAAGATCTAGTTGGTGTGCTGGGTCTGCATTTGCGAGGAAGAGACAGTAATTTTCGTCAAGGTTTTCATGTTCCGTAAACAGACTCGGTTTATATGAATCTAGCACGTTTGGTTCACCCCGTATAATACTATTGCCTAACGTTATCGCATCATTTGGAGAATCTGNTTCGTACTTGCCTTCCCANCTAAAAGTCNTTAGGTTTAAATTTTCTACTCCTTCAATATTTATTTTTCTTGAAGATAATACTTCTAAGTCAGACCTATTNAAATCCGTCCCGATTGCTCCAGTTATTCTTACTTCATTGGCCCAGTATGATGAGGATAAAGCGAAGTATGTAGCTGAACCACCGAAAATATTCTCTCTTGAGCCAAATTCAGAAACTATTGAATCATATGCAAGGGTNCCAACTACTTTTAATTTCATAACGCTCCTTCAAGNCCCTTACTCAGAAGGGAATCCTTTTTGAATCCACGTCGGAACNCCTTCAAATATATTGAAAAGTCTACTTTCATCAATGGAAAATGCTGCAGCAAATTCACAAGCAAGNCCACTTCTGGCTCCAGCAGCACAGATAAACAAGAGTTCACCAGATTCTGGAAGTTTATCTATATTNCTTGTTATTGTATCTACTGGAATGTGAATTGAGTTTGGAATGTGTCCAGAAGAGTATTCATCATCATTACGGACATCAATAACGTGACATTCGCCATTACGAATTTTTTCAGACGCTTCTTCACAAGTTATTCTAGTATAGGGTTCTCCTGTATTTTTTTCTCCCATTTTTTCTCCTTATATATTTATTTGTTGATTAAGTTATGTAGATTTTCACCAAAGATTTTTTTCTTATCATTATCACTAATGAAATCACAGTATGTATTTAAAGTCTCTAGAGCTTGTTTATACGTAGATGAGAATTTGACTACCGGGAAGTCAGATCCCCAAACCATTTGTGAGCCAAAAGACTGGTATGCTTCCTTAAATATCCATAATGCATCTTTATAAGGGAAATCCCACCTTCTATCACCTCCTATAACGTAGTTATATCCAGAGAACTTTAGGTATATGTTTCCC
Organism: Dehalococcoidia bacterium; assembly: GCA_002700125.1. Classification (GTDB taxonomy): domain Bacteria; phylum Chloroflexota; class Dehalococcoidia; order Lucifugimonadales; family Lucifugimonadaceae. The sequence goes on along the minus strand of PACM01000035.1, from coordinate 1,171 downwards.
ATTTTTGAGGATTCTAGTACGTTATTTATGTCATTTTTCTTCATATAATCAGTATTTATACCCGACATGTGATGGCATAGAATCGGAAGTTCTGGAAATCTTTCCGCAACCTTTCTGATACTATTTTGGTGTTTAGGACTACACGCAATACTAGCAATCATATTATTGTTACTAGCAACTTTGAAGAAATTAAGACCCTGCTCAGAAAATAACCATTTTCCATCATCCTCAGGACTTAAGTAATGAGTAAACCCAACAATATTGAAATTTTCCTTTATTTCACCCAATCTATCAGCTGCTCCGTCTGTGTGATAAGTCGAGGACCAATTACTGTCGATATCAGCAAATTGATATAATCTATCGCTGTACTGCTTCACTGACTGTGCAATATATTTGTTATTTTCCAGATTATGCCAAATTTGGGCACTTACAATTGTTGCTTTGGCAACGTTGTTATTATCCATTTCGTATATTAACTGTTCTACATTACCCCATGTTTCTGGATTAGGAACAGGGATTTGATTCGGTTCGTGACTATTTTTTTCTTGGTANGGCCAATATTCCCAAGCGTGGCAGTGACTNTCAATAATCATAGGNTGTCTTCCTCTCTTTTTGTTATAAATAAACTATCATATTTAACAGTTTTTTTTCATAATTTTTCCGTTGACATCAGTTGAACAGAGATATATAGTTGTGTAGTTCTCAAATTGATGGACTTAGTTGTCTTTAATTTTGGAGAACAAACCTTAACAATTGAATATCGTGATCCTTGAATAATGGAAGGAACACACGTCAATTTAAGAGTTTGATCCTGGCTCAGGACGAACATTGGCGGCGCGCCTAATGCATGCAAGTCGAGCGAGCTCGTTTTCTTCGGAAAGCATATAGCTAGCGGCGAACGGCTGAGTAACACGTGAGTAACCTGCCTCGAAGAGGGGAAAAACTATGAGAAATCATAGCTAATTCCGCGTAATGTCGATCATTGATTTTGATCGAAGAAAGAATTTATTCGCTTTGAGATGGGCTTGCGTCCTATCAGGTAGTTGGTGAGGTAATGGCTCACCAAGCCTAAGACGGGTAGCTGGAGTGAGAGCTTGACCAGCCAGAGGGGGACTGAGACACGGCCCCCACTCCTACGGGAGGCAGCAGCAGGGAATCTTGCACAATGGGC
>PACM01000034.1 GCA_002700125.1 Dehalococcoidia bacterium | reverse complement strand
TACGGTGCTGGAATTTTGACCAGCTGTCCATCGAATTCACCTTTCGGCTACTCCTTAGGACCGACTAACCCTACGCCGATCAACGTTGCGTAGGAAACCTTGGACTTCCGGTGTCTTTGATTCTCACAAAGATTGTCGCTACTCATGCCGACATTCTCACTTCTCAACGCTCCACTAAACCTCACGGTCCAGATTCAACGCATTGAGAACGCTCCCCTACCGATTCAATAAAGAATCCCGCAGCTTCGGTGAATGACTTAGCCCCGATAATTTTCGGCGCAGAACCCCTCGACTAGTGAGCTGTTACGCACTCTTTAAAGGATGGCTGCTTCTAAGCCAACCTGCTAGCTGTCTGGGCGACTCCACCTCCTTTACCACTTAGTCATCACTTAGGGACCTTAGCTTGCGATCTGGGCTGTTTCCCTTTCGACAATGGCGCTTATCCGTCACTGTCTCACTCCTAGGATTCGGCTAATGGCATTCGGAGTTTGGTTGAGTTTGCTAATGCTTGCGCCCGCTAGCTCATCCAGTGCTCTACCTCCATTAGTTAATACCTAAGGCTGTACCTAAATACATTTCGGGGAGAACCAGCTATCTCCGTGTTCGATTGGCATTTCACCTCTATCCACAACTCATCCCAGCACTTTGCAGCGTACAAGGGTTCGGGCCTTCACGAAACGTTAATTTCGCTTCACCCTGGTCATGGATAGCTCACACGGTTTCGGGTCTAATCCATACAACTAAACGCCCTATTCAGACTTGCTTTCGCTTCGGCTACAACACGTAATGTCTTAACCTTGCTATATAGATTAACTCGTCGGCTCATTCTTCAATAGGCACGCGGTCACATCCTAAGATGCTCCCACGGCTTGTAAGCACACGGTTTCAGTTCTATTTCACTCCCCTTTCGGGGTTCTTTTCACCTTTCCCTCACGGTACTAGTTCGCTATCGGTCAACAAGGGTATTTAGCCTTGGAGAGTGGTCTCCCCAGATTCCCACAGGATTTCACGTGTCCCGTGGTACTCAGGAAATCTATGAAGAGTTATCTCTTTTTAAAATACGGGGCTATCACCCTCTATGGCTGGCTTTTCCAAGCTTCATTCTTATAAAGAAATAATTTTTTACTCTTCTGAGTAGTTGGAGCTACTCATATAGACTCCTACAACCAAAACAGATCAAAAGGCTCCAACCCGTTAAGATCTGAAAGTTTAGGCTGTTCCCGTTTCGCTCACCGCTACTAAGGGAATCTCATTCGATTTATTTTCCTCAGGGTACTTAGATGTTTCAGTTCCCCCACTTACCCCAAATCCAAAAAGGATTTGTATCACTAAAGATGTGTTTCCACATTCGGGAATCCTCGATTAAGCTTGCTAGACAGCTAGTCGAGGCTTATCGTAGACTTGCTACGCCCTTCTTCGGCCCTTATTGCCAAGGCATCCACCACGCGCTCTTAATAGTTTAACCCACTAAGAGAATCAACTTTTGTCCAAGAAAATTTCTATTATTCAAGAAATCTCTCGATGTAATTATTCGCTTTTTATTCAGTTGTTAAATCTGATGTCAAAATAAAGACAAACAGAGATCGCCAAAAAAATGGGATCAGCAAAGAACTATATATCTAGACAAGCAAAATATCAACAGTTTTTTTATATTTAAATCCTTCTTGGCTAAAAAGCTTAAGTAAATTAAACTTATCTGGTTAAAATCTTAGTAGTTAGAAAGAAGATAAAGTGCCAGCTGACGTCATAATTGGAGGACAATGGGGAGACGAAGGGAAAGGAAAACTAGTAGATCTTTTAGCCAAGGATTATTCAGCAGTCGTTAGATTTTCTGGCGGCAACAATGCCGGTCACACTGTTATTAATGAATACGGAAAATTCAAATTACACCTCATCCCTTCAGGGATCCTTCACTCTAAAGTTACTTGTGTTATAGGGAATGGTTGTGTAATCGATCCAAATATACTGATCGAAGAAATCAAAAATTTAAAAGAATCTGGTGTAGCTATTTCATCTGAAAATTTAATTATAAGTGACAAGGCTCATATAATCCTTCCTCGCCACATAGAAAAAGATTTAGCTCAAGAAAAAGCTAGAGCAGATTTCAAAATAGGTACTACTGGAAGAGGGATCGGTCCGGCTTACATGGATAAGGTTGGAAGAAGTGGAGTTCGAATGGAAAGTCTTCATAAATGGCCTAAATGGTCAGCAAAATTAGGTAAATATATAAAATCTACTGAGAAAATATTAAGAGACATCCTAAATAATGGAGAAAACATAATGCTAGAGGGTGCACAAGGAGCCTTATTAGATATAGACCACGGATCCTATCCTTATGTAACTTCTTCAAATTCAACTATTGGAGGAGCTCTGACTGGTACTGGGCTTATTCCGGCAGACTTCCGAGACATATTAGGAGTTTTCAAAGCTTATACTACCAGAGTAGGAGAAGGCCCATTTCCAACTGAAATAAATCAGTTAGATAAGATTGGAAAGCATTTAGTAGAAAAAGGTAAGGAATTCGGAACTACAACAGGAAGAGAAAGAAGATGTGGATGGTTTGATATTGAATCAGCAAAACACTCAATTATGATTAATGGTTTTAATAAAATCGCAATTATGAAATTGGATGTTTTAGATGGTATAGAGAAATTAAAAGTACATATGGGAGATGTCAGTGAAGGTGCCCCAACCTCAAAATATGAAACAATCACAGGTTGGAAAGAATCAACCTTTGGAATAACTAAATATGAAGACCTGCCGAATAATGCAAAAATTTATTTGAAATTTCTAGAAGAAAGCCTAAACACTAAAATATGCATTATCTCTACAGGACCTGAAAGAGATCAGACTATTCACATTTAATTAGGACTTTGTGACGTCTATATCGTGCTGACCCAACAATTTTGCAAATTGCTCCCCAAATTCTCCGCTGTCTTTCATAGGCAATCTTAATCCTCCAACATTGAATCCTGACAGGTTCAAGGATCTTTTTATCAATATTGGGTTTGTAACCCAAAAAAGAGCCTGAAAGAGAGGTAGTAGGTATCTATGTTGAAAGGCTGCAGATTCAATATCTCCTTCTAGTATAGAGCCCATCATGGACTGTATCTGAAGTCCGATTATATTTGAAGCAACACTTACTACGCCAAACCCCCCAAGAGTCATAATCGAAAAAGTCTCATCATCATTTCCACTCCAAACTTTGAAATCGGAATCTATTGTTTGTGTAATTATTTCTGCAATTTGACTCAAATCACTAGAAGCTTCTTTAATACCAGCAATATTTTCATGTTGAGCTAATTTCAAGGTAGTTTCAGCTGTCATATTCAGACTAGTTCTGCTAGGAACGTTATATAAAATTCCAGGAATATTGACTGAATCTGCAATTTCATTGAAATGCTTTATTAGACCGTCTTGTGTAGGTTTGTTATAGGCAGGTACAGTGAGTAATAGAGCATCTACGCCTAAATCTTCGGCACTTCTAGATAATTCTATAGATTTCGTTGTATTGTTGTCTGTCGTACCCGCTATCACAGTTATCGAATTACCAACACTATTCTTAACTGTCTCAAATAATTTTAACTTTTCTTCATCACTTAAGGTAGGAGACTCACCAGTAGTACCTCCAAGTAGTATTCCGTTGCTNCCTGATTTAGCAAGTGCTATAGCTAATTTCTTAGCAGTTTCAAAATCGACATCTCCGTTATCTCTAAACGGTGTGATCATAGCTGTTATTAATCTTGAAGATATCATTTTTATAGTTCAATCACTTTAATGACAAAGAGAATATAACAACCTTGACAGCAATACAAAAAATCATGCTTGAAACTTCGGAACTTTTCCAAGCTTTATTGCTGAATCCAATATTTGGATGGCATTTAGAGCAGCTCCTTTTCTGAGGTTATCGGACACTACCCAAAAAGTAATACCAGAAGAGTTACTCCTGTCTTTCCTCAACCTTCCAATAAAAATGTCATCTTTTCCAGCAATCATCGCTGGAGTTGGATATTCATCAAACGAATTCTCTCCTAGATAAGTTACTCCAGGCGACGAAGATAAACATTGAGTTATTTCTTTTATGTCAACTTCCTCTTTAAGATCCACAGATATAACCTCAGAATGACATTCAAAGACTGGTACACGAATACACGTTGCTGATATCTTCATTGATTCGTCATGCAAAATCTTTCGTGACTCATTAATCATCTTGATTTCTTCCTTTGTATAGCCATCAGATTCAAAGTCATCCACTTGAGGAATAAGTGAAAAGGCAATTTGATGAGGATAGACATTTTTATTTATCTTTTTCTTAGCCAGAAATTCTTCAGTTTGCTGTTGAAGTTCAACGACTGCTGACGTACCACTACCAGATACTGCTTGGTAAGTTGCAACTTGTACTCTGTCTATCTTAGCAACTTGTCTAATAGAGTGCAGAACCATAACCAATGGAGTAGTTGTACAGTTAGGAATGGATATGATTCCTTCATGAAAATTAATATCTTCTTCATTAACTTCGGGAATTACGAGAGGAACGTTCTCTTTCATTCTAAATGCTGAACCATCATCAATAACTAGTGCCCCATCCGCTACTGCTGCAGGGGCTAAATTTTTACTAACTTCTGAGTCAGCAGATATAAACACCACATCAGAATCCTTGAAGCTCTCCCGAGTCGCAACTTTTACTGTTAGCGAATCATTTTTGTATCTGATCTTTTTTCCGTTAGATCTCTCTGAGGCAAGAAGTGTAATTCTATCTGGAGGATAATCTCGTTTCTCAAGAATTTGNAGGCAAACTCTACCAACGGCTCCAGTTGCACCTACAACCGATATAGAAGGGAAGTTTCCATTATTGTTCATAAATCTAATATTTTATCTAATCCAACCACAAAATTTCTATTCTTCATAACGTACTCTACGGCCTTTAAAACACCTGGCATGAAACTAGATCTGTCCGTAGAGTCATGTATGAAGCTCAAGATTTCTCCAGGTGCACCAAAAATCAATTCNTGCTTTGCTATGACACCAGGTAATCTCAAACTATGAATATTTATCCCAGAAGATAATCCACCTCTGGTTCCCTTAATCTTGTTTATTTCAGATTTGATGTTTTTAAATCCTTTTTCTTTAGAATCAGAAATAGCCTTAGCAATTGAAATAGCCGTGCCACTAGGCGCATCTATTTTCTTCTCATGATGACTCTCTACAAGTTCAATATGATCATAAAAGCGAGAAGCAATGGAACCTAAATGATTAAGAAGTACAGCTCCAGTTGAAAAATTGGAGCACAATGCTACACCGACATTAAAACTATTCGAAAGTTCTCGTATCCGTTTCTCAGTTTTATCATCATAGCCGGTAGATCCACTAACTAAACATAATGTTTTAGGAATAGCTTGTTCAGCAATACTAGAGAGACCTGCAGAGTTAGAGAAATCAACTACACAATCGACTTCATTTAATTTTTGTTTTGGAATATCAGAAAAGTTCTTGAAAACTTCATCAGATTCTTGAGCAGAAGGCACGTTGACGTCAACTCCAGCAACCAACTTAAAATTGTCAGACGAATTAACAGCTACCTCAACCGCTTTACCCATTTTACCTAGATATCCATTAATTAATATTTTAATCATGGGAATATTTTAATACTATTTACTTCAACCCTTCAATGATGGTGGTCTCATTTTATTTCCTCTGCGTATTTCTTTTCTATTTCTATTCCTGTCATTACGCCTATTACCATCACGNCTATTACTATCTCTCGGTCTCCTTGGAGACTGACTAGCTTCTTCAAGGGATAATTCTCCAGAAAGATAATCGTCCACTCTAGCTGAAAGATCAATGCGGTTCTGATCATCAATTCTCTTGACAATTACTTTCAACTCTTGCCCTTCCTCTAAAACGGATTCTACTGAATCTACTCTCTCTTCTTGAATTTCACTTATATGCACCAATCCATCTTTTCCAGGTAGTATGTTTACAAAAGCTCCAAACTCCATCAATTTAACAACTTTTCCTTCGTAGACATCTCCAATTTCAACATCCTTGACTATCTGTTCGACTCGATTTTTTGCTCCTGCTAAATTCTCGGATTGCATGCCACCAATTCTCACTTCACCATCATCGTTAATGTCCATGGTTACGCTGAATTCTTCTATGATTCCCTTTATGGTAGATCCTCCGCTCCCTATTACCATGCCTATTTTGTCTACTGGTACCATAATTTTCAGCGTCTTAGGCGCATANTCGCTCACTTCATCACGAGGTGTGGANAGAGTACTTTCCATATGATCTAGGATTTCGAACCTAGCTTTCTTAGCTTGTTCAAGCGCTTCACTCATAATTTTGGGCGTTATCCCTTTAACTTTTATATCCATCTGTAATGCGGTAACNCCTGANCGAGTTCCTGCTACTTTGAAATCCATGTCTCCTAAATGATCTTCTAATCCCTGTATATCTGTCAGAACAGCGTATTCACCGTTAGAGTCAAGGATAAGCCCCATAGCTATTCCAGCGACAGGTTCAGTTATAGGAACGCCTCCATCCATTAATGAAAGANTTCCTGCACATACNCTGGCCATTGATGTAGATCCATTAGAGCTCAAAACGTCAGAAACTATCCTCAATGTATACGGCCAATCATCTTCTGAAGGAATGACTGGTTTTATTGCCCGCTCTGCTAGAGCTCCATGNCCCATCTCTCTTCTTCCTGTAAAAAATCTTCCTGTCTCACCTACTGAATAAGGAGGAAAATTATAGTGCAACATAAATCTTTTTTCAGTAATTGGAGATAAATAATCTAGTTTCTGTTTTTCACTGAGTGATGCCAGAGTTAGAGTGCCCAATGCCTGGGTTTCACCTCGTCTAAATATTGCAGAGCCATGGACTCTTGGTAATACTTTTACTTCAGACTCGAGTTCTCGAATTTCATCAAGTTTCCTATTGTCTGGCCTCTTGTTTGATTCAATGATCCTACGCCTAATAACATCTTTTTCGATGGAGGAAATTTCACCTTTCACCTTCTTAGTTATATCTTCGACATTTTCGTCATCTGATAATTGGTTGGCCATTTCTTCAACTAATTGTTTTTTTTGAATTAATAATTCTGATTTAGATAATCCTTTTTCATACATATCTTCTATATTTTGTGCTGCAGTTTCAGGTACGATGTAATCAGGTTCAGACTCTTCAAGAATCATTTTAGATTTACCAATCTCTTCAGCAATTTTCTTCTGAAGATTAGCTAACTTCACATTATTTTCTTGAGCCAACTCTAAAGCTTCTAACAATAATTCTTCCGACACGAAATTTGCTCCAGCTTCCACCATCATAATCGCTTCGGATGTCCCCGCCACAGTCAGATGAAGATCGCTAGCTTCAAGTTGCTCATAACTAGGATTAACTACAAGTTCTCCATCTATGTATCCTATTTCACACGCTCCAACAGGATCATCAAAAGGAATGTCAGAAACCATGAGTGCTACTGAAGCACCGATGATACCTAAAGAAGAATATGGGGATTCTAAATCTGTAGACAAAACGGTTACAACAACTTGTGTGTCACTATGATAATTGTTGGGAAATAATGGTCTCAATGGTCTATCAATCAATCTGGCGTTNAGAATTGCCTCTTCAGGTGGTCGTGCCTCACGCTTAAAAAATCCACCAGGCAACTTTCCTGCAGCATAGGCTTTTTCATTCACTTCAATCGTTAGTGGAAGAAAATCTACATCCATTGGTTCGTCTTTTGCACAAGCAGTTACCAATAGAACTACATCTCCGACTTTTATGGTAACTGATCCNTTTGCTAAATTAGCGACTTTCCCAAACTCAAATTCAAGAACCCTTCCGCCCATCTCCATCTCGTATTTATTTGTCATTTATCTTCTTTCTTATCTTCTCAGACCAAGAGTTTTTATTACCTCTTGGTATTTAGCGTTATCTTTCCTTTTTAAATAAGCCAATAATTTTCTTCTTCGTTCAACAAGGGAAACTAGCCCTCTTCTGCTTGATGCATCATGTTTATTATGATTAGAATGCTCTATGAGCGACTTAATCCTAGATGAGACCAGAGCGATCTGAACAGGAGCCGATCCNTTGTCATTNTCATTAGACTGAAATTTTTTCGCTATTTCACTCTTAATTTCTTTCATTTAACAGATTTAACTCCCAAAAATTTACTTTGACTTTACTGTACTCGATAATTTTAAATTATATTTTGTATCTTAAATGCTTGATTAATCGAATAACTCATCAAAAAAATCTGGATATTTAATCTCTGTTCCTGATCACTTCAAACATCACTTGGCTAGCATATCATTATTACCAGCGATTAGAAATAATACCAATGTTTTTACATTTTTCAAACTTTAGNCTAAAAATACTTGAAAAAATACTTGACATGTTACTTAGGGCAAGGCTAACATTCCTTAGGTAAGCAAATTGAGCTTTAGGATGTGCTTTATTGTATCTTAATCTTAGTCTAANCTAGATTAGTTCTCTAATAGTACATTGGACTGAAAGTTAAACAAAACGATAGGGAGGCAGGCCAAATGAACAAAGGTCTTCTCATTACAATATCAATACTAGCAATGATTAGCCTTGTGGCTTGCAGTGGACTCAATGGTCTTCAAGGTGCACAAGGTGTAAAAGGTGCTCCTGGCGATCAGGGAATAATAGGAATACAAGGAATACCAGGATTGCAAGGACCACAAGGACCAGCAGGACCAGCAGGACAGCAAGGACCAGCAGGTGATAGTGGTGCAGCAGGTAAAGCAGGTAAGGATGGTAGGGATGGTGCAGCAGGTGCTCCGGGTATACCGGGTAAAGCAGGTAAGGACGGTGCAGGAGTAGGTGGAGTAGTAACCGCTAATGTAAGTGGTACTACTGCAACAATTTCTGGTGCTGGATTTACTGCGGGCGCAAGTATTGCGATTACTGCGGGCGGAACAGCAATTGGAAGCGCAACTGCAAATAGCGGTGGAGCATTTTCAATAACAGTTGACACTGGCGGATTGGCCACGGGTGCACACGCTTTGAAGGCAAATGATGCTCTAGGAGTTATCGTTGTTGGTGGTGGAACAGCTTTACAAGCAGCTCCGTAATTTATAACAGCTAAGAATTTAAAAGAAACAACCCATAGAGTTGGGTTGTTTCTTTTTTGTTTATAATATTCTTACTCTTAATCTACCAATCCTTCTACCAACTGTTGACTGAATGACTATTTCAAGGTCATTAAAGTTCACAGTATCACCGACGACAGGCATCTTGCCTAATTCTTTATAGACAAGTCCACCTATAGTGTCGTATCCATTGATTTGTATAGAAGATCCTATTTCCTTGTTTAAATCGGATATCGATACCTTAGCATCGATAATAAGATTGTTTTCATTAATCCGATGTATAGATGGATAGGGTTGGTCAAACTCATCATTTAATTCTCCCACGATTTCTTCAATCAAGTCAGTTACAGTAACTAATCCTGAAACACCACCGTGTTCATCCATTACAATAGCTATTCTTGTTCTTCTCTTTTGAAATTCAGATAATAGTTGTTCTAAATTTTGGGATTCAGGAACGAATATGGCTGGCCTCATCATATCTGCAATAGCGAATTTCGATGCTTGACTGTCATGAATCTTAAGTGCATCTTTTGCATATATAATGCCCTTAACTTCATCAATGGAATCTCCAACAACTGGAATTTTTGAATATCCACTTGTAGATATTAACTCTGCAACATCTTTTAAATTTGAAGAAAGAGGAATCGTAATCAAGTCAACTCTGGGTTTCATTATTTCTCTAGTTCTCACCACATCCATTTTTAAAATGCCCTTTATCATTTTCATTTCATCCACATCTACAGAAAGGCCTGCAGCCTCAAAAACTTCTAATTCATTGGAGGTCTCATCAGAGTAACCATTTCCACTCATTGTTATATTCACATTAAAGACTCGCATTAATTTTGATGACAGATTCATTTGTCTCTTAATGAACCAATTCAATGTTCTAGGTACAACAACCAAACTCTTCAAGAAACCTTCCGGAATAAAGTAAATACTTAAAGCAGAAATAATAAAAATTAGGATTGTCATAACAAAACTTAATAGAATCTTAAGATTATGTGTAAGATTGGTAAAAACTTGATCCCATAGGGCTAAAGAGAAAGAAAGAATTAACATCATTGTGACAAGGATTAGTATCCTATCAACAGTTAAAATTCTCGCTGCTTCTTTTGCATTCTTAGTTGACTCTTCTACATCATCAGATTCTGGTATTAGTAAAACTCTAAGCGAAAGATCACTAAAAAATCGAGTAGTAATCATCAGGCAATTTAATAATAAAAAGAAAACTGCTATCAGGACAAGATATAGGGATAACACTAAGACATCTTCCTAATAGTTATTGTGAGGTTAGGCGGTTTCGGGCCAGGTTCTTCTAAATCAATCATAAATTACCGCTATTATGCAGTATTTTAGCAGGATTGCCAACTACGGTGACACCTTTATTAACATCATGAGTAACAACTGAACCTGCGCCTGTCTTTGCTCCTGGGCCTATGCTGACAGGAGCTATGAGCATTGTGCCTGAGCCGATAAAAGCATTGTTTCCGATGCGAGTCATGTGCTTATTTTCTCCATCAAAATTACAAGTTATAGTTCCTGCGCCAATATTCACATCTGTTCCAACAGTCGAATCACCAACATAGGAATAGTGACTGATTTTTGTGCCACTTCCTATTTCACTGTCCTTAAGTTCTACAAAATTTCCGATAGATACCTTGTCATGTAATCTACAATTTTGCCTCATTCTGGCAAAGGGTCCTATAGTGCAGAATTGACCTATTGAACTGTTTTGTAGATGAGAAAATTCAACTTTGGTTCCAGATGCTATTATTACATCTTTTAAGAATGTATTAGGCCCTATCACGCAATCTGACTCTATTATACAATCGCCTTTAATAATGGTGTTGGGTAATATCCGTACACCGCTACTGATTTTAGACGAATGATCTATGAAGGTACTAGTCTGGTCATCAATATCGATACCAGCAACAGACATTCTTTTATATTGTTCTAATTCCATACCATTAATGTTTAGATTAGGTAGAATAACACTTTTTTTTTATTACTGATAAATTTACATATCGATTATGGAGAGATGCTAGAGTGGTTTAATAGGCGGGCCTGGAAAGCTCGTGTTCCGGAGTAACCGGAACCGGGGGTTCGAATCCCCCTCTCTCCGCCATACTGATACACCAAAAAATTAATTAGATTTTATTCAAAAAATGGTGTAAATTCTTTTTTTGGAAAGTTAATTATTAGCAAATTAAGTTGAGCATTCAACCCCTAAAGGGGTATGACACTTTGAAAATAAGCAAGTATATTATGATTTGCAAAAATTTAATTTAAGGAGAAAAGTTGGCATCTTTAGTAATAGTTGAATCACCTACCAAGGCAAGAACTTTAACAAGAATTTTAGGAAACGGTACTAAGGTTATGTCAACCAAAGGCCATATCATGGAACTTTCAAAAGATTATCCTACCAGAGAACAAAGAGATAAAGGTTGGCCTGTATCAGGAGTAGATCAAGATTTTAATCCTGATTGGAANCCTGTGTATGGATCTGTACAAATAATTAATGAGATAAAAAGAGAGGCTAAAANAGCTGATCAAATTTATTTAGCATCAGACCCAGATCGAGAAGGAGAAGGAATTTCTTACCATGTGCTACAAATTTTATTAGAAAGTGGTATTCCTGAAGAAAAAATAAAAAGATCTACCTTCCATGAAGTTACTGAAACCGCTGTTAAAAAATCTATGGAGGATGCTGGCAAAGTAAATATTCCTATGGTAGATGCATTTATTGCTAGAAGAGTACTCGATAGGTTAGTAGGCTTCATAGTGAGTAAAAAATTAAATTCCTTTCTTAGATTATCCCGACTTTCAGCAGGAAGAGTCCAATCACCAACATTAAGCCTAGTAACAGACAGAGAAGATGAGATTAACGCTTTTATACCAGAAGAGTTTTGGGATATAAATGCAGTATTTTCATCAAATTCAGAAAGATATCAGGCTAAGTTATTTAAATTGCCCGGCGTTTCAGAAAAGGATTTTAAAATAAATAATGAANCTGANGCNAAAGATATAGAAGAAGAAATAAAATCTGCAAAATTTAATATAGAGTCAAAAAAAGTAACTAAAAGATCCTCTAAGCCGTCTGCTCCGTATACTACAAGTAGCCTCCAGCAAGATGCATCCAGTAGATTNCAGATGAGCCCTACAAATACAATGAGGAATGCACAAGAATTATTCGAAGGAATTGATGGTCAAGAAGGACTGATTACATATATGAGAACTGATTCACCTACTTTGTCTAATGAATCCATGAAAGATATNGANNATCANATAATNAATTCTTATGGAGATAAATACTNCGAGCGTAGAGTGTATAGAGCTAGAGTNGCGAATGCCCAGGAGGCTCATGAAGCAATTAGGCCCACTTCTATATCAAGGACTCCAGAATCAATNNAAAATTCTCTTAATAAATATCAATATAAACTCTATGAACTGATATGGAACCGTACGGTAGCAAGTCAAATGACAAATAGTCTAACTGAAAAAACTACCTTAATAACTTCTTCTGCAAATGGAGAAGGCGGCTATAAGTTTAAATCTGAGGCAGATAAATTAGTTTTCGATGGATTTAAAAAATTAATAAAATCTAATGAAAAATATGACGAGCTACCAGATCTAACAGAAAATCAAGATGTAGATCTTGGAGAAATAGAAAAAGAACAGAAATTTACAAGAGGACCAGGAAGATATAGTCAGGCTTCATTGATTAAAAAGATGGAAGAAATTGGGATTGGAAGACCAAGTACTTAC
>PACM01000033.1 GCA_002700125.1 Dehalococcoidia bacterium | reverse complement strand
CGATCTTCTCTACAGGAACCTCTACGATAACTTCCTTCTCGACTTCAACGATCTTCTCTACAGGAACCTCTACGATAACTTCCTTCTCGACTTCAACGATCTTCTCTACAGGAACCTCTACGATAACTTCCTTCTCGATAATTTTGCTTTCAGTGCTATCCATTTTGGCAATAACTTGTTGAGCAACGTCATCAGCAATATTTTGGCATCCTAATATTGCNGTAGAAAACAATAATGAACANAATATGAGTACATTCTGAATACTTTTCATCGGATTATTATATTTCAGAAATCTTGTAAACCCTAATAAAGGGCTTTCGTGGTTCCCGGGCTTGGATTCGAACCAAGGTTACAAGATTCAAAGTCTTGGGTCCTACCGCTGGACGACCCGGGATCATAAAATCAATTAATCACACGGACAATAAGTACTCTAATAAAGCCAGTCATAATAATTAAAAAATTAACAGAGTAAAGTTAACAACAAAGGGACGAAAATATCAATCAACCACAAATATTACGCCACGGCCTTTAGCAACCATGGCGGAACCACCAAGGAAAGGACCATAGGTGAATCTGCCTGTTTTCGTAAAAATATGTTCAAATGTTGCATTTACTTTAGAGCCAAACTTCCTTTTCAAACGACCCGAATTAAATATTTCTTCTTGTTCGGGGTCAGTAACTGTACCATAGGGAATACTTTGAGTATTTTCCCATATAACAGTTGTTCCCACTTTGATCACAACGACATCCGGAGCAAAATATCCCTCATTTATTATTTCGACTGTAACAGTTTCTGATGAAGGTGTTATGTCAGCAGGTATCGTTTCAGGCAAGTTATCTACAAGTTCTACTCTATCCAAATCTTCCAAATTTATAGTCTCACCTTTTTCAGCTGCAGCAGTAGCGCCTGCCTCTGCTGTGGCNGCAGCTCTCTCGGCAGGTCTAAGATCCACCTCACCACCTGCCGCTGCAGTAGCTTTCATAGATGCAGCTCTCTCTACTACAGCAGTTGCGGTTCCTGCGTCATTATCGAGCTTTTGTTCAGTTGTAGTCGTTCCAATAATCTCATAAGTTGTGAGTCTTTCAGAACAAGAGATAACCAATATAAAAAGTAAAGAAGTCAGGAGAAAGCTAAAAAATATGCCCTTCTTCATTAGTCAACCTGTCTTAATCTTGGGTCTAATCTATCTCTTAGCCAGTCACCAAGGAAATTAAGGCTGATTACTACAAGAAAGATAGCTGCAGATGGCACCATTGATTGCCACCAAGCGGTGCTCAAATAATCTCGTCCTTCGTTTACCATAACTCCCCAAGCAGGAGTCGGTGGTTGTATGCCAGCACCAACGAAACTCAGTGTAGACTCTGCCAATATTAATCCACTAGTGTTTAGTGTTGCTATTACGATTGCAGAGTTTAGTATGCCAGGGAATAGATGTTTAGTTATTATTCGAAAATCTGAAGCTCCGCATATTCTAGCAGAAGCAATATAGTCCATTTCTTTTAGGACTAAAATCTGTGCCCGTATGATCCTGACAAAATTGACCCAAGCAACCAAGAAAAGTACGACAACCATTATCTCGAGGCCTCTACCAAAGATTAGCGTTAAAATAAGTGCCACCATCAAGAAAGGTAAGGCATTCCATATATCAACTATTCTCATTAGCACTTCGTCTACCAGTCCCCCGTAATACCCAGAGATCATGGCAAAAGCTAAACCGAACGCCATTCCAGTAGATATTGAAATTGCGACTACCATTAAAGATATTCTNGATCCGTGTAGCAATCTGGTAAAAATATCTCTCCCGACATGATCTGTTCCAAGAACGTGATAACCATTTACTATCTGCGTTGGACTCATAGTTCCATCGGAATTTGTTATCCAACCTTTCCCAGATACAGAATGTTCAGAAGTGGTAAAAGGTTCTAAATGTCTATCCGCGATGTTACCAATATCTCTTTCATAAGGGGTCACGTAAGGACCAATTGCCGCTGCAATAAGCAGTAAGATAAGAATAAATATAGGAATTACTGGATACCTTCTAAGAAACCACCAGCTTTGCATTAAATACTTCAACGTCCTATTTCTCACCTCCGGTCAATCTAACCCTCGGGTCAATAA
Source organism: Dehalococcoidia bacterium (assembly GCA_002700125.1). Taxonomy (GTDB): domain Bacteria; phylum Chloroflexota; class Dehalococcoidia; order Lucifugimonadales; family Lucifugimonadaceae. Next base: position 12,382 of record PACM01000033.1, on the reverse strand, counting down.
TTGTATAAAGTAAGTCTGCCAACAGAGCAAAAATTACGAAAATTACTACAAAGAAGAATACCGTTCCTTGAAGAAGTGGAAAATCATTGTCATTGACTGCGGTAAATAAAGCATCATAACCGATTCCAGGCCAACCAAAAATAATTTCTATTACTAAAGCTCCATTTAACCATCCAGAAAACAGCAATAAAGCGGATGTAAGCGGTATGATTAAAGCATTCTTCAATGCGTGCTTATAAATAACCGTATTCCAACCAACTCCTTTAGCTCGTGCCAATTTTACAAATTCAGAATCTAATACCTCAAGCATTGCAGATCTAGTTAACCTCATAAGTCCCGCAGCTGCGGGCCAGCCAAGCGCTACACAAGGAAGAATGTAGGTCTTAATACTAAACACAGGGGGTCTTCCTGCTGCAGGTAATTCAAACCATGTATCTTGTAAAACAACCGCAAAAATAACAATTAAAAGTAAACCTATAACGAATGGAGGAGCCCCTTGGCCGACTATCGCCAGAGCTCTTCCTATATAATCCCAAACAGTTCCACGTTTAACAGCAGCTAAAACACCTATAGGTATACCTATCATGATAGCCAAAACCCAACCTCCGATAGCCAATTCAATCGTAGCCCACATTCTTCTCTGTATTATCTCCCTTACCGGCACCTGTTGAGCTAGAGAGACTCCAAAGTCTCCTATAAAAGCTCCAGATATCCAATTCCAGTACTGCACAGGAAGAGGATCATTAAATCCCATTTTTTCTCCTAAATTCTCCCATTGTTCTTGGGTAAGGCCGTAACCTGAATCAGGAACATATAATTCTCTAGGATCATTATGAAGCTGAACTAAGATAAAAATAATTAATGTCGCACCAATTATAGATACGATTGAGGATACAAGTCTCTGTAATAAAAATCTTGCCATATTATCGAGCCTCTAATTTCACTTTCATATTTTCTGGAGCTATACTCCAAGGCGTATCCACTACCCAATGATCCTTTTTACCTACTTGCACAAGAGGAGGTCTAGTACTAGCATATTTATGCTTTGGATCCACGTCTAGAGGAGATCGTGATTGAAAGACATCGCCAGGAGGAGGATTTATAGGAGATACAACCTCACCGGGCAAAACAATCTCGTCTCTGTCAATATCAGGATGACTAGGCAAAGCAGCTGACATAAGAGCATTCGTATAAATATGCTGAGGATTATTGAATAGTTCCTCTGTCTCTCCCATTTCTTGTATCACGCCTAAATACATAACTGCAGTAGCATGACACATATATCTAACAGTAGCTAGATTATGTGCGATCAATATGTATGCCAAATTATGTTCGTCTTGTAAATCAACAAGAAGGTTCATAATTTGAGCTCTAATAGAAACATCTAATGCAGACACAGGTTCATCTAGAATTATCAATTTAGGATTTAGCGCAAGTGCTCTTGCAATACCTATTCTCTGTCTTTGCCCACCAGAAAATTCATGAGGAAAAAAATTGGCCTGGTATTCGTTAAGCCCTACCTCTTCTAAAAGCTCTCCTACTTTTTTTCGGATCTGCTCTTTAGTCATAGTTGTAACAATTGACAAAGGTTCACCAACTATTTCATTTACTCTCATTCTAGGATTCAAAGATGCCCAAGGATCTTGAAAGACTGCTTGAACCGAACTGCGATAATTGCGCATACCTGCTGAAGATAATTTAGAAACGTCTTCGCCTTCAAAAAATATATTACCTGCATTGGGTTTTTCTAACTGCAAAATGAGTTTTCCTGTGGTAGTTTTTCCACATCCAGACTCTCCTACAAGTCCAAAGGTTTCGCCTATTGCAACATCAAAACTGACATCATCAACAGCCTTCAGAAGGTCGGTTTTTCCTATAATGTCTCTTCCAAAAAATGTTACAGCCTTGTTCACTGGATACCATTTTCTTAGTCCTCTGACTTGCAGAATAGCGTCCTTTGACGCAGTATTACATCCGGGTGCTTCAGGCACTGGACTTTTAGAATTCTCTTCAGGCTTAGTTGTCATCTAATATTTCACTAATTTTGAATANTTATTGAAATCCTTAACTGAACACCGAGATAGTTGTACAAAGTGGTCTTTAGTCACTTCAACCAATTCAGGTCTTATCTTTGCGTCTTTTTCACTAAACTTTAAAGGTGATCTTGGTGCAAAAGAATCTCCTTCTGGGAGATCCCAGAGTGCGGGAGGTTGCCCTTTAATCTGTTTCAATCTGCCAGTCTTCTGTTCAAGCTCAGGNACAGATTCGATTAATGCTTTCGTGTATTCATGAAGAGGATTATTGAATATAGTTCTAACGTCAGCACTCTCAACTATTCTACCTGCATACATTACAGCCACCCTGTCACACATTTTTGCCACGATCCCAAAATCGTGAGTGATAAATATTATTCCCACACCGGTCTCTTCCTGAATTTGTTTCAAAAGTCTCAGATACGCTCCTTGGATTGTAACGTCAAGCGAAGTTGTAGGCTCATCTGCTATTATTACTGAAGGATTTGAAGATATTCCAATTGCTCCTACAACCCTTTGTCTCATTCCGCCTGATAATTGGTGAGGATAGTCTTTTGCACGTTGATGTGCAGAAGGAATTCTAACCGATTTTAATGCATCTACAATTTTTTGAAATAAAGTTTTGCCTCTGAGGCCTTGATGTATCCGAATACCCTCTCCCACTTGATTTTCAATGGAAAAACAGGGATTTAAAGCTGTCATAGGATCTTGCAATATTAATGATATCTCACCACCCCTTACTTGAGTCATATCTTTTTCAGAAATTTTTAATAAATCTCTACCATTCAAAATCACTTCTCCGCCAACGATGTGCCCTGGTGGACTTGGCACGAGTCTCATTAAAGACAATGATGTAACTGATTTACCAGAACCAGACTCGCCAACAATTCCAAGCGTTTCACCTTTTTTAAGCTCAAAACTTATCCCGTCAACTGCTTTAACTGTACCCCATTTGGTTGTGAATTGAGTCTGAAGATCTTTTACAGAAAGAACAATCTCATCTCTGACGGTTTTTCGCCCAAAATCGGAAACTTTAGAAGTAGTTTTGGTCGAACTTTGCTTGGACTTTCCAGATGTTGTTGTTTGTTTCACTTTGACAGCTTTAGATTTAGTAGTCATTGTCGGTGGTATCGCCCTTCTCTCTTCTTACTAGGTAAGTAGTCAGTAGATCAAGTTTAAGTAGTCAGTAGATCAAGTTATTATATAGAATTTACTAAAATGTAACAAATAAGATTTATGCTATATTGATCAGAAAACTTGAAGATATAATCATGCCTTGGTACAAAGGAAATTTACATACTCATACAAATAAAAGTGACGGCGACAGTTCACCCGAAGTTGTTACAAATTGGTATGAGAAAAATGGGTATGATTTCTTAGTTCTATCGGACCACAATCATTTAACTATATTAGATCATAAATCTTCTCTATTATTGATACCCGGCGAGGAAATTACTTTAAATGTACCTTACTCTATTCACGTTAATGCAATAGGAATTAATAAGGTTATTGAGCCCACAATAAGGTCTAGTAAAGTAAAGACACTCCAAGCAAATATAAATAATATTATAAAAGCGGGAGGATTAGCTCAGATCAACCATCCGAATTTTAGATGGTCTCTCTCTGGTGACGATCTCGTCCAAATAAAATCTGCACATTTTTTGGAGATATTCAATGGTAATCTCGATACTCATAATTATGGCGGAGGTGGAAAGAAAAGTGTTGAGGANATGTGGGATCAAGTTTTGAGTTCTGGTATCGCCATATGGGGAGTTGCCGTAGATGACTCTCATCATTTTCAGGGAGAATTTTCTCCCAGAATGCACAACCCAGGGAGAGGATGGATAGTAGTCAATTCTGACAGACTATCTGAAGAAAGCATATTGAAATCACTATATAAAGGAGACTTCTATTTTACTACTGGAATTAAATTCCAAGAAATAACTATCGAAAGAAACACTATACAGATTAAAATTCTTGGAGATGAAATGGTAGGCGGGATAGGAAACTTGATTTCAGATTCTAAGTATACTACTTATCTTATTTCCAATGATGGCGAAATNATCGAAGAAAGTTTTGGCAAAGAAGTATCATTCAATTTACCTTCAAATACTCAAGACAGCAGAGAAACTTATTTCAGGACTAAAACATGCTCATCTATAGGGTCAGTGGGTTGGACACAACCTCTTTTTATCTAGTTAGAACTTAAATGGGATTCCAGGTCTTCTATTGAAGCCTTTATTCCTTCAACAATAAAATCTATTTCGTCCTTATTGATCATTAACGGGGGACAAATCGAAATCATGTCGCCAGCCCTGTAGGAAAGCAACCCTTTATCACGTAAGAATTTGGGCATTAAAGAATATAAATCTATTTCGTCACCAAACTTTTCCTTGGATTTTTTATTCTTTACCAATTCGACAACTGCTAGAAGACCTTTGCCTCCTCTGACATCTCCTACATGCTTAAATTCTCTAAGATCTTCTAACCTCTCAATTAAATAGGTACCCATATCCTTAGAATTTTTCACCATTTGCTGCTCTTTCATAACTTCTAAATTGGCTAAAGCTGCTGCGGTTGCAACTGGGTGTCCTCCAAAAGTAAGCAAGTGAGAGAAGGTTTCCTTTTTTCCTCCAATAAAGGCATTAGCAACTTTTTCAGAAGCTATTACTGCTCCAAGAGGAATATATCCACTGGTTAGTGCCTTTGCAGTAGTTGTTATATCAGGTTTCACATCCCAAACCATAGTTCCAAACCATTCTCCAAGTCGACCATAGCCAGTAATTACTTCGTCAGCAATCATCAGTACTCCATATTTTTTAGTTATCTCTCTTATACCTTGCCAATAACTCTCTGGGGCAAGGTGAATACCTGAAGAAGTAGATACAGGTTCTGCAATAAAGGCAGCGACAGTATCTGGATCGTTATGAATTATAGTAGTTTCTAATTCTTTCACTAACCATTCAGAAATTTGATCAGGAGAGGGATTTCCGGGTATAGGAGGCCTATAAGAGTCGTAATGGGGAACATACACTACTCCTGCCACTTCAGGTCCCATCGGGTCAGAATAACTTGCCCTTCCGAGACTAACTGCCATCGCTGTCGATCCATGATATGAAAATCTTCGTGATATGATCTTGAATGCTTTCGGTTTTCCATTTAGTTGTTGATATTTTTTTGCCATTTTAACTGCTGTCTCAACAGACTCAGATCCTCCGCTAGTAAAAAATGTTCTACACTTTTTGTCTTGATATAAAGAAGCTATTTCAGCCGATAATTTTACGGTTGAAGGAGTAGTAGAATAAGCAGGAGGAGATGACAGATCAGAGATTTGTTTATAGGCTGCATCGGCAATTTTTTGTTGTCCATAGCCAGCACTTTTATACCATAATCCGCCCATCATATCTAAATATTTCTGACCTTCTACGTCATTAACCCAGCAACCATTGCCAGAGACAAACATCTGCAAACCTCCTTTGATCCAATCATTTGTTTGCATAGCGTGCATAAACAAATGGTCTGCAGCTAGGGAGCGCAATTCCTCTATTTCTTCGCCTGAATATATCTTGTCTGTCATTTAAAAAACCACTTAATCAGTCGAAAGTATAACTTTTTTTTGTCACAATTAATATATTGAAGTAATAATAATTGAGTAAAATTTAATTTATAATTATTATATTGAAGCTTCTTATTTTAGAATCCCGAGTAGCTCAGTGGTAGAGCGGTCGGCTGTTAACCGATTGGTCGTAGGTTCGAGTCCTACCTCGGGAGCCAATCAAAAAGCTTCCACTAACTTAATTCCTAAATAAATCGTAGAGATNCATATCAAATTATTGAATATTATATTTAAAGAAGCATTAAAATATTCTTGTTGCCTGAGCAAAACAACTGTCTCAAAAGAATAAGTAGAAAAAGTTGTCAAGGCTCCTGCAAACCCTACCAATAGCAAATATTGGATCCAACTCTCGGTTCTTGACTCAGAAAGACTCCATATAACACCAAAAAATAAAGATCCAAAAACATTCACAATCAAAGTTGATAAAGGGAGGGATGAATTCAATAATTTGGGGACGAATATTCCAACGNTATATCGCAGAACAGCTCCAGATGCCCCACCAATCATAATAAATAAAACGTTATTAACCATAAATAATAATATATACTTTTTCCAATGGACCCCAAAGAACAATTTACTCGCCAAGCTAAACTCTATGCTAAAAGTCCTTTGTTTTCTTCAGGTCTCAGCTTAAAATTCCTTAGCTCTCTATTGCAAGAAAAGAAATTCTCTACGGCGTTGGACATAGGGACGGGGGCAGGCTTTACTGCTTTTGAAATCTCAAAAAATTCTAGAGAAGTTATTGCAATTGACATATCCGAAGGCATGTTGGAAGAAGCAGAATCCATAAGAAAAGATAGAGACATAGACAACGTAACTTTTAAAATCGGCCGTGCCGAAAATATAGAGTCTCCAGATGAATCTTTTGATTTGATAACTTGCAGGACAGCTGCGCATCATTTTTTTGATATAGAAAAATCCATGAAAGAAATTCATAGAACACTAAAAAAAAGTGGTTCGGTTTTCATAATCGATACTATAACTTCTGATCAAAAATCTTTAAGTGAATGGCATCAGAAAATAGAGTTATTAAGAGATCCGAGCCATGTGAAAAATTATTCACTAACAGAATGGAGAGATTTAATTAGGAACTCGGATCTAGAACTAAAAAACATTTTTCAAACAAGGGTCAATATGGAGATAGAAGATTGGATGGAAAGATCTGGAACGATCGAGAGTAAAAAATCAATATTAAGAAATCATTTTAAAAAATCAAGTAAGAAAGTAAAGCAATTCTTTGGAATAGAAAATATAGGGAATGATTATAAATTTTATTGGCCTGTTGGATTATTCGAAATTGAAAAGCTAACTTAGCTCACACTTTTTCTATTTTGACCTTTTCACCTGATATAACAGATTTAAGGGGTTCTATGTCACCGAGAACTTTGCCAATAACATTCACAGGGCTTGCAGGTTTTATAGCACCTTCAGAACTTACAGGAGTTTGTCCAAAAAATAGACAAAAAGCACTGCCTGGAGGCCAAAACGCTAGATCACCTAGATCAACCACAGATTTCGCATTTTCTTCAACATCATTGATAGGGATAGAAAAATAAATTTCTTCTCCCCATGTGCTNACTGAACTTTCAATTGGTAATTTCTTCCATAATTTATCTGAAGTAGAAGAATTATTGAGAGTAGCTAAAATTGATAATTTTTCAAAAGTAATCTTTATGTCTCTACTCATTATTACTCATATCTCAACGCTTCAGCAGGATAAATTTTACTAGCTTGATTTGCAGGTATTACACTAGCTAAAATTGAAGCAACAACAGTGATTAAAATCAAAATTCCAACTTCTCCGACCGGAACGGTAAATTTAGCTCCTTCAAGTTCTTTGGAAATTTCCTGAAAAATTAAATAAGACTGCATNANCCCTAAGGCAATCCCAATTACTATACCAATGAGAGTAATAAAAGAAGATTCAATAAGGAATTGAGTTCTAATCATGCTAGATCTAAAACCAATAGCTCGAAGTACTCCTACAGACTGTCTTCTTTCAACTACTGCCCTAACTGACAGCACCCCGATTGCTGCAATTCCTACTACCAATCCAAGCCCGCTAAACCCTTGGAAGAGTTTATTAAAAGCATTGGTGGTTTCCCTCTGTTCTTTAATATTATCCAGTAAACTCTCAGCATTCATTCCATTTGCTAAAAAGATTTTCTCTAACTTTTGAGAATAATTAGAAACATTCTCATTATTTTTTAGAGTGAAGTAGTAAGTATCCATAGGAACTTTTTCACCTGCTATTTGTGGAACTAAATAATCAGAACCATAAAAAGTAGNGCCGCCTCCGCCGAAGCCAGTTCCACCTGCAAGATTTTCAATTACACCAATTATTGTAAGAGAAGATCCANCTTCAGAGCTTCTTCTTTTCTTCATTTCAATATTTATGGATTCTATTTCTTTGATCTCACTTGCTTCAATTAGAGAGGTTTTAAAACNTCTATCTGGTGGCCCAAATGGATCTNCTGAAGGGATAATTGATCCGCTTGCCAATACCAAATTTGGACTTTTAGTTAATGATTGCCAAATCTCTTGGTCATTTGAACCATATTTTGGATCATAATAAGCCAATCTCCACTTATTTGAATTTATGAATTCTTCCTCCAATGAAATTAATCTTGAACTCTTGAATGTCTTATTTTCACCATCAATTTCTTTAACCTCTACTTGCAGACTTGATGATCCAGCTACAACCGAAAAATCGTTCATATCCAATAAGTCTTTTATATCACCCTGAATGGCTTTTTCAGGACTGATTGTCCCTTTTATATCATAGCCACCAGTTATTCTCTCTGGTTGCTCAGTAGATATATCTTGAACACCGTTCAGCACAGAAAAAATCATTAACGTATATATAATTAGTGAGAACATAGCCACTGTAAGACCAGTTCTAAATTTTGATGCCATAGGATAACTGATTGCAGTTTTTGTTACTGCCTTAAGACCTGAAAATCTGGATAATATTAAATTAAGTATGCCAATTAAGAGTTTTGTATTACTCATTACCAACCACACTGCAGCGGCAGTATTTATACCTCCGCCTAATGGCCAAAACCAAGGACCAGGCTGAGTCCATTCTCCAGTTATTGAGTCAAAGGTATCAAAAGGTAAATTACTAATTAGAAGAACTAAGCCACCTTCAAAAGTACCAGCAATCTGATTAACTGTCTCCGAATCTTTGATAAATATTTTAGTTAGATATCTTATAAATAGTGCTACAGTAAGTGCCCCTCCTGTTAACCCTAAGGCAAAGCTAGCAAATGTCTCAGTCTGAAAACCTAAGAATACTAGTGATAGAGAAAATGCCCCCAATAAGGCATAAGAGTGTTTACCAAATAACTTAAACAATGAAATGAATATGTTTATTGGCCAAGCTATAGGAGATATGATCAATAAAAGGATATTTTTTACCCTTCCGCCTCTATCTGAAATATATAAACCGCTTTCTAATACTCCAACAATTCTAATAATCTGTTTAATAGGAAAAATTAAGTCCCAAAAGAGATTTATCATCTTTACACGAAAAGTCTCAGGAGCTTTCTTAACAAACTCTTCTTTGAGTCCTCTTATTGCAACTACGATATTTAAATTACTTGCTCTGTAAGCAGAGATAAAAACAGTAATAAATGTCAAAATTAGGCCACTAGAAAAGGCTATAATTGTGGATGTTATTGAGTAGTAAGGAGTTATGCTAAAGTTTCCCGTATCCACTAAATCCTGAAGTATATATACCAGCCCAAAGCTTAGACCTATTCCTATAGCAGTTCCAACCATGGCAGCTAAGAAAGAGTAGACAGTTCCCTCATATGTAAACAACTGAATCAGATCCCTTCTTTTTAAGCCAACAGCTCTAGCCATCCCAAGTTCAGTAGACCTTGCAGCAGCTAATAAAACAAATACTAGAAAAATCAGCAGCATTCCCACCATAATTGAAAAGGATCCAAAAATAGAAAAAATAGTTGTTACTCCAGTAGCTACGGTTTCAGCTAATTTAACCCCTCGGTTCTTTGATTCCTCGACTCTTAAAATAGTCAAATCACCAGACAAGATAACAAGCTTAAATGCTTCTTCTTGAAGGCCAGCAGTATCCAAAATACCTAAAATAATCAATTGAATTTGGTAATCACTTATACTAGTTATAAAGTCAACATCAAATTTGTTGTTTTCTAAGGCATTAGCAATACTATTTAAATCTTCAAAAGTATCTTTATCTACCTCCTCAATACTTTTTGCTTCTTCTTTTATTAAGCTTGGAATTCCACTTCCGGAGAGAATATCAAAGAAATTTTTTGCTACATCATTATTAGTTAAGTTGGATCTTAAAAATTTAGTGACATTATCAGATAAGTCTAAGGATTGAACTTCATCTCCTCTGTTAGAAATAGCAATATTTGTGATCAAGCTTTCTTTCGAAAGTAATTTCTGAAGATCTTCAAGTTCAAATAAAATACTTGGATTTGTACTAGCACCAGCAAGGCCTCCGCGTTTTACAATATCCAAAACTTCAAATTCTACTTTTTCAAGATCAGGATATATTCCGATAGAATCACCTTTTTTAAGTTTCAAGTCAGAACTAGTTAATTCATTAATATATACTTGATTGGGCTTTAAGGAATTTATTGATAAATCAACTCCGTCTATATTTTTAAGAGAGCCAAAAGTATTAGAGTAATCTTCATCTAGTCCTCGTACCTCTACAGTACTCTCAGCCAGACCAGCATTTTCATTTTCTGCGGGCAAATTAACCTCAATAAACGGTAATACACCATCGATGTCAGGATTAGTTGAGGCAAGCTTTTCAACATCCTCAAATTCAGAATAATCAAAATATTCTACCCCTCTTTGTTGCTTGCCAGGACCTATAATTATTTCATCAGCTGTCCCAAGAGAATCTAAAACTACAGTTCGAATTGAATACCTTATTGTGTCTCCAATACCTAACGATGTTGCAATAATTATTGAACTAAGCATCAGGCCTATAACAATAAGCGCACTCTGACCTTTTCTTCTAGGGATATTCCTCGTACCCATTTTTACAAGAATAAATCTTCTAAAAGCTCCAAACATTATAATCAAAGATATTGCAACGAGAATAATAATCATTGAATTTGCAAGAATAGAAGCAGGTAGCCCAAATACTTTTTCTTCCATATTATTTCTTCACGACTTTTCCGTCTTTCATTTTAATTATTCTGTTTGTACGACCTCCTACATAATCAGAGTGAGAAACAATTACAAAAGTTTGATTATTTTTTTTATTTAAATCGGTTAGCAAATCCATGATTTCAATTTCATTAGTACTATCTAGGTTTCCAGTTGGCTCATCTGCCCAAACAATGGCTGGATCATTTACTAGAGCTCTTGCAAGTGTAGCCCTCTGCCTCTGTCCTCCAGATAGCTCTCCAGGAAGATGTTGCTTCCAGTCAAGAAGACCAACATCATCAAGTTTAGCTTCTGATCTTTTTCTTGCTTCTTTAGCAGAGGAACCGGAAACCAATAATGGCAATTCAACATTTTCAACTGTAGTTAATACAGGGAGCAGGTTATATGACTGGAATACAAATCCCATGTTCTTAGCTCTAAACTCACTCAATTTATCATCAGAAAGTGACTCTAATTCCATTCCTTGCAAGGATACTGATCCAGTATCCATCGAATCCAAACCTGATAAGCAATTAAGTAGTGTTGTTTTACCACAACCGCTCGGCCCCATTATCGCAACCATTTCACCTTCTTTTATATTTAAATCCACTCCATTTAAGGCCGTAACAGTTATGTTAGTACTCTTGTATATCTTAACCACATTCTTGCAAATGATTACTGAGTTCGCAGACCTTCTCTTTACATTTGATTGCGAACTTTTATGCTGAGTTTTTTTGGGCATTTTGGGGACTCCAATTACTAACTATTAAAAGTTTGTACTGTACTTAACCAGAATATATTCAATCAAATAATTTCTTAAATGTAAAGAAATTATTACTATCTAAATATCATTTTTCTATGCATAAAATTATAAATAATGTTAAATTACTCAAGTGAATTAAAAAAGGGGATAAATTTTGCCTAAATCTACAGAAGATACAACTAAGAATCAAAAGCTCTCATGCTCCGAAAAAGGAGATAATTGCCGCTGGATGATTGAACCTCCAAATGGTCCTGTAAGCATGGGTAAATGTAGTAAATGCGGTATAGAAAAAGAATTCAAAAATTCATTTGAATACAATACTTGGCACGGTGAAAGACCTGCAAATAAAGAAAAAGCATCTGACAAAAAACAAGAAAAAAGTAAATAGGTAAATTACTAAACCTATAAAGGAGCATCTTGAGTTGTTCTTCTAGTGCTTCAAGATACGTCGGCTGCTGCACCAACTTCTTCTAGTTGTTTTTTTGCTTCCTCTGCTTCAGCTTTTGGGACATCTTCTTTTACAGGCGAAGGGGCGCCTTCAACGAGATCTTTCGCTTCTTTCAATCCAAGACTAGTTAATGTTCTTACTACTTTAATTACAGCAATTTTATTATCTCCAAAAGATTTTAATGTAACTGTGGCAGTCTCGTCATCATCACTTGACGAACTTTCAGAGCTACCTTTTGCATCTCCAGAAGTCCCAGCAACTGTTGCTGGAGCTGGGGCTGCTGCAACAACTCCAAATTCGTCTTGAAGCGCTTTGACCAATTCAGAAAGTTCCAATACTGACATGGACTTAACCGAATCCAATATATCTTT
>PACM01000032.1 GCA_002700125.1 Dehalococcoidia bacterium | reverse complement strand
TCCTAATCTGAATCCAATTGGATGCGTTTTTTGACCCATTTAGCTTTCCTCCTCGACTGTGTGGTCCTTTAATTCAACAAAAAGATGAGCTTGAGGTCTATTGAATGTTCCAGCTCTCCCTCGGGCACTAGCTCTCCATCTTTTAATCTCTGAAGATTGGTCAGCGAGAATGGTAGATATTACTAAATTATCTTTATTGCCGTATTGATTACTTTCCGCATTAGCAATTGCCGACTTGATCAATTGAAGTAAAATCTCAGATGAACTCGAAGAAATGTAAGATAAAATGTCTAAGGCATCGATGGCCTTTTTTCCTCTCAAAAGATTTATTAATGGTCTTATCTTTTTAGCTGATATACCTATATTTTTAGATCTTGCAGTAACTGACATATTTTAGCCTAACCTATCCGATTTTGATGAATGTCCTTTAAATATTCTAGTTGGAGAAAATTCTCCAAGTTTGTGCCCAATCATATTCTCAGTAATAAAAATTGGTATGTGTCTTCTTCCGTTATGGATTCCAATTGTAAGATTCAGCATCTCCTCGACTATCGTAGAAGATCTTGACCAAGTATTTATAACGGCATTACCTCCACTTCCAGATTTTGCTCTTAATACTTTCTTCATCAATTTTGTGTCCACAAAGGGACCTTTTTTCGTTGATCGTGACATTCTACCTCTTACTTATCAAACCTTCTTCTAAGAATTAATTTATCACTTGACTTACTTTTTCTTGTCCTCTTTCCTAACGCAGGTTTACCCCAAGGCGTTTTTGGATTTTTCAATCCTATTCCAGTTTTTCCTTCTCCACCACCATGAGGATGGTCGCTAGGATTCATTGCTAATCCTCTGACAGTAGGCCTACGACCTCTGTGAAAGCTCCTGCCTGCCTTACCAAGTTTTTGATTTTTGTGGTCTAAATTTCCAACTTGACCTATCGTAGCTCTACAATTATCAAGGACTTTTCTCACTTCACCTGAAGGCATTCTTATTAGTGCATAACCGAATTCGTGAGCCATAACTTGTACAACAGCTCCAGCAGATCGTGCAAAGGATGCTCCTTTTCCTGGAATATTTTCTACGTTATGAATAAGATATCCGACTGGTATAGATTTTAATGGTAAAGAATTACCGGTCGTCAGAGACACATCTTCTCCATTTAAAATCTTCTCCCCTACCTTTATACCATCTGGAGCTATCATATAGAATTTGCTACCGTCGTCTACTCGGATAAGTGCAATTCTAGCACTTCTATTTGGATCATATTCAACGGAAATTACCACGCCTTCAACATCTTTCTTTTCACGTTTAAAATCTATAATTCTATACTTCTTCTTGTGTCCACCCCCTCTGTGCCTAACGGTTATCTTCCCGCTATTATTTCTTCCTGCCTTTTCTTTCAGTGGTGCAAGTAGTGACTTCTCAGGTTTTGAGGTGGTAATCTCATCAAATCCTGAAGAAATTCTTGATCGTTGACCATCAGATGTTGGTTTATATGTTTTCATTGATCCTTCTAAGCTCCTTCGAAAATATCTAAGGTTTCACCGACCGAAAGAGTCACTATCGCTCTTTTAGATTGGGGTCCCACTACTCGATTTCTACCAAAAACTTTCGGCTTTCCTTTTTTGTTTATGATATTGACCGAATGGACTGATACTCCAAATAACTCTTGGATTGCAGATTTTATTTGTTTTTTGTTAGCATTCTTTGCTACTTCAAAGGTGTACTTGCCTCTTTCCTGAAGAGCAGTTGTCTTTTCGGTAATTATTGGCTTAAGTAGCAAATCACTGAAACTAATATTCATTGTTTCCACCTGCCTTACCCTTTCTATCCCAAATCTTTTCTATAGAACTTAAAGCTTCTTGGGTGATCAACAAATTTTTTACAGCCATCAAATCGTAAGTGTTTATCAAGTCAGAAGATACAGTCTTGATACCTTTTACATTCTTAATCGAGATTAACAAATTTCTTTCTATTTCTGACTTTTCCATAATGAGTAAAGATTTTCCTAAAAGACCAATATTTTTAACAGCTTGCGATATTCTTTTTGAGCTTATTTGATCCATTGCAAAATTATCTAATAGAGTAACTTCACCTTCTTTCAGCTTTTCAGATAAGACCATCCTTATAGATGCCTTTTTAACCCTCCTTTGGATTTTTTGAGAGAAAGATCGGGGTCTTGGACCGTGGGCAACACTGTTGCCAAATAAATGTGATGATCTACTACCTACTCTTGCTCGTCCAGAGCCTTTTTGAGCCCGAAGTTTAGCAGTAGAATAATCTGAATCTCTTCTCCTCATAGAGCTACTTGTTCCTTGTCTTCGGTTATTTCTCTGAGCAACTACCACTTGATGCACCAATGATTCATTCATCGGCTGTGCCCACACATAATCAGAAGCTGGAATCTTCTTTATTACTTTTCCTTCAATATTTTTCAATTCTATTTCCATAACAACCTATTTACTTCTCCGGATGACTAGAATAGATCTTGGCGACCCAGGAACTGCACCTTTAACTTCTAAGATATTCTCGTCTATATCTACGCTAACAATCTTTAGTCCTTGCTGAGTGACTTTTTCAGACCCCATATGGCCAGACATCTTAGTTCCTTTCCATACTCTCCCTGGGGAACTACCAGCTCCTATGGATCCTGGTGCACGATGCCTATCGGATTGCCCGTGGGTTTTAGGCCCACCTTTGAAATTATACCTTTTTACTGTTCCCGCAAATCCCTTGCCTTTTGATATTCCAGTAACCGATATTAAATCTCCTACATTGAATATACTGCAGTCCAAAACTTGACCCACTTCAATAGAATCAATATCTGTAGACTCAAATTCCCTAAGATACTTAAATCGTGAGTCGCTTCTTTTTAGGTGCCCTTGTGCTGGTTTACTTAACTTCTTAGAATCTTGATAGCCAATTTGCACTGCTTCATAACCATCTTTTTTATGAGTCTTCACTTGAGTTACTTTACAAGGTCCCACCTGCAAAACAGTGACTGGGATTATCTCACCTTTTTCTGTATCAAAAACAGTACTCATTTTTATTTTTCTTCCTATCAAGCCATTTATCATTTGTCTAATCCAGTGTCATTTTGATATCAACTCCTGCAGGTACATTTAACCTGGTTAGAGAATCAATAGTTTTTGGTCCAGGGTCAACAATGTCAATTATCCTTTTATGAATCCGTAATTCAAAATGTTCTCGAGATTTCTTATTTACATGTGGCGAACGTATCACACAAAATCTTCGAATACTCGTAGGCATTGGTATAGGCCCTGCTACCGCGGCTCCAGTCCTTTCAGCAGCTTCTAGAATCTGCTGAGCAGATAAATCTAAGACTCGATGATCATAAGCCTTTAAAGTTATTCTGATATCTTGATTCGCCATCTTCTTATTGTTCTTTTTTAATCATTGGTGCTTGTGCGTAATGGTCAAGTTCTTGAGTAAAACTTGCCCTCCCAGTTGTATTAGATCTCAAAATAGTTGCATATTGAAAAGTTTCTGCAAGCGGCACAAATGCTTTAACAATCTGCACTCCAGTTTGAGACTCCATGGATTGAACCTGTGCCCTTCTACTCTGAAGGTCTCCCAACACGTCTCCTAAAAATTCTTCTGGTGTTACTACTTCCATCAACATTACTGGTTCCAGGATAAATGGGCTAGCCTTCTGACAAGCATCCTTGAAGGCCATTGAAGAAGCAATCTTAAAAGCCACTTCAGATGAATCTACTTCATGATGAGATCCATCTATTAAGATAGCCTTCACATCTACTACCGGATAACCGGCAACAACTCCAGATGCTGCAGCTTCTTTAAATCCTTGCTCAATAGGACCAAAATACTCTCTAGGAAGGGTAGCTCCAGTTATTTCAGATTCGAATACAAGGCCAGTCCCTTGTGCTACTGGCTCTATTCTTAACGTGACATCACCAAACTGGCCTCTACCACCAGACTGCCTGATGAATTTTCCTTGTGCAGCAGCAGTTTTCTTAACAGTTTCTCTGTAAGCAACTTTTGGAGCTCCCACGTTTGCTTCAACTTTGAATTCTCTCTTGATCCTCTCAACAATTACTTCCAAATGAAGTTCTCCCATGCCAGCTAAAACCATTTGGCCACTTTCTTGATCTGTTGAAAATCTTAGTGTTGGATCTTCGTCAACAAGTTTAGTAACAGCAATATCCATTTTATCTTGGTCTGCTTTACTTTTTGCCTCAATTGCGACCGAAAGAACTGGGTCTGGAAAGGTCATGCTTTCAAGTAAAATTCGATTACTCACGTCACATAAAGTGTGGGCTGTAGAAATCTCTTTAAGACCTACGACAGCAACAATATCTCCTGATTTCGCAGATTGTATTTCTTCTCTCTCTTCGGCATGCATTTTCAACAATCTACCTACCCGTTGCTGTTTATTCACTGTAGAATTAAATACCTTATCGCCAGCATTTATGGTTCCAGAATAAACTCTCATATAACATAATCTTCCAACGTGTTCATCTGCAACTACTTTGAAAATAAGTCCACTAAAAGGGTCTGAATCAATCAATTTTCTCTCAATCAAAGACTGGTCGTTTATATCTGTGCCAGTCACTGGAGGTAAATCTGAAGGAGATGGTAGGTAATCACACACAGCATCAAGAAGATGATGAACCCCTTTGTGTTTCAATGCCGACCCACAAAAAACAGGAAAAATCTTCAATTCAAGCGTTGCTTTCCTTATGGCTGGCTTAAGATCAGCAGCACTTACTTCTTGGTCTTCAAGGAATTGCTCCATAATGTTGTCATCAGTTTCAGCAATCTTCTCTACCATAAACGCTCTCGCCTCAAAAGCTTTAGATTTTAAATCTTCTGGAATTTCAATTTCTTTTGGCTCAGTTGGATTATTACCTTCTTCATATACGTATGCCTTCATGTGAATCAAATCAACTAANCCTTTAAAGTTGGCTTCTGATCCTATTGGGATTTGTATAGGAACAGGGTTAGCATTTAACTTATCCTTTATTGTACCTACAGCAAAATCAAAATCTGCTCCAAGCCGATCCATCTTATTAATAAAACACATCCTTGGAACATTATGTTTATCAGCTTGTCTCCACACTGTCTCAGACTGTGGCTGAACACCCGAAACGGATTCGAATACAACTACAGCTCCATCTAAAACTCTCAAACTTCTCTCTACTTCTGCTGTAAAATCAACGTGCCCTGGTGTATCTATAATGTTGATATCATAATCTTTCCAAGAAGCAGCAGTAGCAGCAGATCCTATCGTAATACCTCTTTCCTTTTCAAGCTCCATGAAATCCATAACTGCTGTTCCGTCATCGATAGATCCTATCTTGTAGGTCTTACCTGTAAAAAACAAGACCCGTTCTGTTACAGTCGTTTTTCCAGCGTCAATGTGAGCAATAAATCCTATATTTCTTAATTTTTTCTGCTCTGCCATGATCACCACCTATAATGAGCAAAAGCTCTATTTGCCTCAGCCATTCTATGTGTATCTTCTTTCCTTTTCACAGCAACACCTTCACCGTTAGATGCATCAAGTAATTCTTGATACAGCTTTCTAGATAATGACATACCTGAACGTGATCTTGCAGCATCAACGAGCCATCTAATGGCCAGAGAAAGTCGCCTTGCTGGCTTTACTTCAACAGGAACTTGATACGTGGCACCACCAACTCTTCTTGGTTTTACTTCAACTGAAGGCATTGCGTTCTTGATTGCTAGATCAAAAACTTCCTGGCCTGGCTTCTTCGTTTTTTTCTCTAGTTCATCCAATACTTGATACACAATTCTTTGGACTACAGATTTATTTCCGCCAATCATCAATCGATTAACGAAACGTACTATATCAGTGCTTTTAAACTTTGGGTCAGGTGCCACTATTCTTTTTTCTGCTCTTCTTCTTCGAGACATTTTTAGTTTTGCACACCTTTCATCGAATTCTTAGTCTATTTTCCCGATGGTTTGGCGGTTCCATATTTACTCCGGCCTTGTGCTCTATTCTGCACTCCTTCAGTATCTAAGGATCCCCGTATAATGTGATATCTAACACCTGGTAAATCTGGAACTCTTCCCCCTCTAAGCAAAACGACAGAGTGTTCTTGTAAGTTGTGGCCTTCTCCAGGGATATAGGCAGTAACCTCCATCCCGTTAGTAAGCCTAACTCTAGCAACTTTTCTCAAAGCAGAATTAGGTTTCTTAGGTGTTACAGTTCTTACCTGCAAACAAACACCTCTCTTTTGAGGGCTTCGTGAATTCGAATTTAACTTATTTTGAAGAGAATTATAGTTAAAATTTAATGCAGGAGTATTGGACTTCTTTGAAGGAGCCTTTCTAGATTTTCTAACTAGCTGATTTATTGTAGGCATTTTGCTTATAACTCTCTACTTTACATTCAGTTCAAAATAAACTTAAAATTCTGCTCTAAAAATGAACCGCAATGCAAGAGTATATATATGGATGCTTCGAACGTCAACGGTAAATCGTACAAAAAATAAGAAATTTCTAGATCATTTTCGGGGCTCATAAAATAGAGGATCTGAAATGCTCTGACCAATGTAGAAAAAAGATCGCAGTTCGAATAGTATTACAACTTGGACTGAGTACCTTATTTTACGTAACAGTATCAAGATAGTAATGACTACAGAAAAGAAATATATAAATACAATACGTCTAAGTAGCGATAAGCTTCAAAAAATCGAAAAGAAATTTTTGGATTCGGACTTTATTATCCGCCCTCTGGAGAATATGGAAATATTTCAGGATAATCCACAACAAAACTCTTCAGATCAGATTTTAATAATATCGGGCGAAGATTTTAACTTAGATCTATTCAAAGAACATTTGAAGCAAGCAGAAAAATTAGAAGCTAAAGTGCTTGCTCTTCCTCCACTCCCTGATATGGACTTGCTAATATCAAATTTCTCAAGGCCATTCTTCGACTTTTGCTTGCCTCCTCACGATGTAAACGAGATATCTTTAAGAGTTATTAACTTATCAGGTAAAGGAGATTTCAGGGACAACATGTTGATCAAAATTGGTCCGCTGACCATCAACCAAGAAAGTTATGAAGTATCCCTAGAAGGAGAAAAATTAGACCTGACATTTAAAGAATATGAATTGTTAAAATATTTATCTGCAAAGCCAGGAAGAGTTTTTTCTCGAGAATCATTGCTTCATAGCGTTTGGGAATATGATTACTACGGAGGTACTAGAACAGTTGACGTCCACATAAGAAGATTAAGGAGCAAGATAAATAATATAAAGTATAATTTTATTGAAACTGTTTGGAATGTAGGTTATAGATTTAAAGCAATATAATAAGGCTCAGAAAAAATGATTGAAAACTCAGAAAATTCAATAAATTATGTGATGAAAAAGGCATCAGAAAATGATGTTAAGTTCGTCAGATTATGGTTTCCAGATATTTTTGGAAATATAAAGGGATTTGGTATAACTGTAGATGAACTTGAAAAAGTATTAAAAGACGGGGCAAGTTTCGACGGGGCTGCTATTTTCGGGTCAGAAAGATCAAAAGAAACTGAGATGGTGGCTTTTCCAGACCCTTCAACTTTCCAGATATTGCCATGGAGGCCAGAAGGACCTTCAGTCTCTAGACTTTTGTGTGACATTCTTCACAAAGATGGAACTCCGTCAGCCCTCGATAGTAGAAATATACTTAAATCCACGCTTATAAAACTTAAAGAAGAGAAATTAGATTTTTATGTTGCTCCTGAGATCGAATATTTTTATCTAGAAGACTCAGTATCTATGACTCCAATAGATGATAAAACATATTTTGATCAAATAGGCACTCAAAAAGACTCGGGCTCAGACTTAAGGAGGAAGACAGTTCTTGACTTAGAAAAGATGGGTATACCTATACAGAAATATCATCATGAAGTAGGCCCAGGACAACAAGAGATCAGTTTAAGGTATAACGATGCAATTACCATGGCTGATAATATACAGACTTTTAAAATAGTAGTAAAAGAAGTTGCAANNTCAGAAAATGTATTTGCAACTTTCATGCCAAAACCATTCTCTGAATTTGAAGGTAGCGGAATGCACACCCATATTTCGCTTTTCAAAAATAATAAAAACGTATTTGCGAATGAAAAATCAATCTCTGGCATTTCGAAACAAGGAGAGTATTTTACTGCAGGACTTTTAAAACATGTTAAGGAATTCATGATCATAACNAATCAATGGGTAAATTCGTATAGTAGAACTGCTGCTTCGAATGAATCACCTTCCCACGTATACTGGTCTACTATTCCAGATAATGGTAACTTAGTTACGATTCCGAACAGACGTTCAGACAGTAAAGATTCATCCAGGATTGAATTCAGACTTCCAGATCCAGGTTGCAATCCTTATCTAACTTTTGCAGCAATCATTACAGCTGGATTGAAAGGGATGAAAGAAAAATATCCTCTAGAGAAACCTATGGAATCTGCGTTCAACAAACTTGATGAGAAAAAAATTACTTCTCTAAAAAGATCCAAGAGACTTCCGGAGAATTTAGGTTTGGCTATTCAATATGCTGAAACAAGCAAACTTCTAGAAGAAATACTNGGAAAGGCTGCATTCGAAGTTTACATAAGTGGAAAAAAAACGTGAATGGCAACTATTCTCTGAACAAGTATCAGAATTTGAATTAGAACATTCAATTAACCTTTAAAAACAATTGTNGTAATACTTTTTTAACAAATAGGATTTAGTATTAATTTATATTGAGATAATCAAAAATTATGAAAACGGGAAACAGTAAAAAAATAATTACAAANTTTGAAGAATTGAAATCTATTGGGGCATATGATTCTTCAATGGAACACGATGCTTGTGGTGTAGGGTTAATTGCCAATATTAGAGGAGTTTCATCTCACGATATCGTTAAAAAGAGCTTAGAAGCATTAAAAAACCTGGAGCACAGAGGTGCATCAGGCGCAGATCCAGAAACTGGTGATGGAGCTGGAATACTCATTCAAATACCACATGAATTCTATAAATCTGAGAACCCNACCATGGATCTAAAACTTGGAGAATATGGAACAGGTATCATTTTTATGAGCAATCAAGCCAAAGAAACAGAAAAATGCAAAAAATTAATTGAACAGTCCATCAATAATCATGATTTAGAAGTTATAGGGTGGCGAGAAGTACCAGTTAACCCTAACNAAATAGGAATTCTCGCCAGAGAGGTCATTCCAAGCATACAACAAATATTCGTGGGCATTACTGATCAAGATCAGAAGCATAATCTTGAACAAAGGTTGTACGGATTAAGAAAAAGTTGTGAAACAAAATTCACTCAAAAACTTGATTCAATAATCTCAAATGAGACATATATATGTAGCCTGTCATCTACTAAGATTGTTTATAAAGGACTTTTGACTGCAGTNCAACTACCGAAATTTTATACCGATCTTATGCAAGACTCAGTAAAAAGTACCTTTGGGCTTGTTCANTCAAGGTTTAGCACAAACACTTTGGGTCAATGGAAATTAGCTCATCCTTATCGATATATTGCTCACAATGGTGAAATTAACACTGTTAAAGGAAATAGAAATTGGATGAAATCACGAGAGTCCCAATTGGAATGTAGTAACTTGTCAAAAAATATTAAAGAAATCTTACCAATTTGTGATTCTGAAGACAGTGATACAGCATCATTTGATAACGTTCTAGAGCTTCTCTACTTGGGAGGAAGAGATTTAGAGCATGCTATGGCAATGATGATTCCAGAAGCTTGGGAAGGCCACGAATCCATGAGTCCTNAATTAAAGGACTTCTATAAATTTCATAGCATACTGATGGAGCCATGGGACGGGCCTGCTCTAATAGTTTGCACAGATGGAAAAAAGGTTGGNGCTGTATTGGATAGAAACGGTCTTAGACCATTTAGATATACAGTAACCAAAGACGGAATGCTGATTATGGGTTCCGAAACAGGCTTAATTGAGATCGATGAAGAGAAAATAGAATACAGAGAGAGATTAAGGCCTGGCAGGATGTTTCTATTAGATTTTGAAAAAGGGGAAATAATTGACGACAGCGAAATAAAATCATCCCTTGCAAACCGAAAACAATATTCCAATTGGTTAAAATCTAATAGTTTAAGAACTTCTGAATTAAAAGAATCAAAACCAGACAAAATAAACTTGCCTTTGACTACATATCAGCAAGTTTTTGGTTACTCTCAAGAAGACCTTAAAATATTAATAGAACCTATGATGCTTTCTTCTAAAGATCCAGTCGGATCTATGGGAAACGATACACCTATTGCAGCATTATCAAAGAGGCCACAAAATCTGTTTGCTTATTTTAAACAAATGTTTGCACAGGTATCTAATCCTCCTCTAGATGCAATAAGAGAAAAGTTAGTTACTCAAATATCTCTTCCCGCTGGACAAAGATACAACTTACTCGAAGAGAACGAAGNACAGAGTAGGGTTTTATTTATAGATAATCCACTGTTGACCAATGAAAGATTATCTGCAATCAAAGAGATACGACACAATTATATAAGGCCAGAGGTAATATCTACACTCGCAGAATTAAAACAAGGGAACTTGCAATTAAAAGATGCAATAAAAAATCTTCGAGATCAATGTGTCAAGGCAATTAATAACGGTAAAAACATCATTATATTATCTGATAGAAATTTCAAAAAAGGCTTTGTCCCAATTCCAAGCTTACTAGCTTTGTCATCAGTCCATCACTACTTAATAAGGAAAGGTCTCAGATCAAAAGCTGACTTCATCGTAGAATCTGGAGAGCCAAGAGAAGTACATCATTTTTCAGCCCTATTTGGTTATGGAGCTTCTGCTATAAACCCCTATATAGCGCTTGAAACAGTAAAGAGGAATTGCCCTAAAGATATTGATACTGCTACGGCCATTTCTAACTACTTAAAATCAACAGAATACGGCCTCCTGAAAGTTATGTCGAAGATGGGAATTTCAACTTTACAAGGATACCAAGGGGCACAGATATTTGAATCATTAGGTCTGTCTAAAACATTTGTAAATGATTATTTCACTTGGACTCCTAACAAGATTGGAGGAATAGATGAAAAAAGAATTGAAAAAGACATTATTACTAACTATAATTCTGCATTCCCTCAATCCAAGATCCCTGAAACTTTGGATCTTGATTTAGGAGGATTATATCTTTGGAAGGGAACAGGAGAAGCTCATATGTGGAATCCAGATACAATATCTCTTCTGCAACATTCTTCAACGCAAAACGACATTGATTTATTCAAAAAATTTGAACAAATAGCGGATGATGAAACTGAACAAGGCTTCACTATAAGAGGACTTCTAGATTTTGACTTCAAAGGGAGTGACAGCATCCCTTTGTCAGAAGTGGAGTCTGCCAAGAACATAGTAAAACGATTTGGAACAGGAGCAATTTCACTAGGATCTATAAGTAAGGAAGCTCACGAAACGCTTGCGATCGCGATGAATCGGATAGAAGCAAGAAGTAATACAGGAGAAGGAGGTGAAGATCCCAAAAGATTCTTCAAAGAATCGAATGGAGACTCAAAAAGTAGTAGGACTAAACAGGTAGCATCTGGCAGATTCGGTGTCACTGCTAATTATCTAGTGAATTCTACAGACTTACAGATAAAAATGGCTCAAGGAGCCAAACCTGGAGAGGGAGGTCAAATACCGGGTCATAAAATATCTGAGTACATAGCATCAATTAGGAAAACAACTCCTGGAGTAGAATTGATATCTCCTCCACCGCATCATGATATATATTCCATTGAAGACCTGGCTCAACTTATTCACGATTTAAAAAACATAAATAGAGATGCAAGGATACACGTAAAATTAGTTTCTGAAGCTGGGGTTGGTATCATTGCTGCCGGAGTGGCAAAAGCAAAGGGAGATGTGGTCCTAATATCAGGTATGAGTGGTGGTACTGGAGCAGCGCCTTTAGGCTCAATTAGGCACGCTGGTCTACCTTGGGAATTAGGTTTAGCGGAAACTCAACAAATATTGGTTGCAAATGGATTGAGAGGAAGAATTGTAGTTCAGACGGATGGACAAATGAAAACTGGAAGAGATGTAGCTATTGCAACTTTACTTGGAGCAGATGAGTGGGGAATTGCAACCGCGGGCCTCATAGTCATGGGATGCATAATGCTAAGAAAATGCCATCTAAACACTTGCTCTGTCGGCATAGCGACCCAAGATCCAGAATTAACTAAATTATTTAAAGGAACGCCAGAAGCAGTGGTGAATTATTTTATGTTTCTATCTGAATCATTAAGAAATTATATGGCCTTACTGGGATTTAGAACTGTAGACCAAATGATCGGAAGAGTAGATAAGTTAAAACAGAAAAAAATTAATGCTGATGGCTTGGCAGTTAATTTCAGTTCCATTCTCAAATCTACTTCTCCTTTAGACAATGACACGAGATATGCATCAAGTCTCCAAGATCATGGTCTGAAAAAAGCCTTAGATTTTACCATTCTAGATGAGATAAAAACTTCAATTCAGAATAAAAAGAAAATTGTGTTAAACAAATTGATAAATAATTCCAATCGAACTGTAGGTTCTATCATTAGTTCTGAAATAACGAAATTATACGGTGAAGAAGGCCTTCCAGAAGGCACAATAGAAGTCAAATTCACTGGTAGTGCTGGGCAAAGCTTTGGAGCTTTTGCTTGTAAAGGTATGACACTTAAGTTATTTGGAGATTCAAACGATTATTTTGGTAAAGGCCTGTCAGGAGGAAAAATAATCGTTGCACCTGGATTAAAATCAAATTTTGTTGCCGAAAAAAACATAATTATTGGAAATGTTGCCCTATACGGAGCTACTGGAGGAGAAGTATATGTAAAAGGAATGGCAGGTGAAAGATTCTGCGTTAGGAACAGTGCAGCTGTGGCTGTAGTAGAAGGAATTGGAGATCACGGTTGTGAATATATGACTGGCGGTACTGTAGTTATACTTGGACCGACTGGTAGAAATTTCGGGGCAGGAATGAGTGGCGGAATAGCATATGTACTAGATGATAAAGGATTTTTCAAATCGAAATTTAATCAAGAAATGTGCGATTACCAAAAAATTACAATCGGATCTGAAGACGAAAAAATATTAATGAGGCTTGTAAAAAAACATGGCAAAGAAACAGATAGTGAATTGGCTAAAAAAATTATAATAAACTGGGAGAAGTACTTACCTAAATTTAAAAAAGTGTTACCCAAAGCTTATGCAAAAGCTCTTAAAGAATTGAATAAAAAACATATCGTGAAAGTAAGTTCAGATGGGTAAATTAACAGGTTTTAAAGAATACAGTCGCAAGAACCTAAAAAGAAGGTCAGTAGACGAGCGAATCAAAGACTGGAAAGAAATATATTTTCCTTGGGATGACAAAGAAGCTAAGGAACAAGCGGCGAGATGCATGGACTGTGGGGTGCCATTTTGTAACAGTGGCTGCCCATTAGGTAATCTGATACCTGATTGGAATGATTTAGTTTATTCAGAAGACTGGAAAAAAGCTATCGATCAATTACACGCTACTAATAACTTTCCTGAATTCACTGGCAGGATATGTCCTGCTCCATGTGAGGCTGCATGTATACTGAGTATAAATGATGATCCAGTTACTATTGAATATATTGAAAAAACAATTGTTGAAAGAGCATTTTCAGAAAAATGGATAAAACCAGAGCCTCCAAAAATCAGGACTGATAAGTATATTGCCGTAGTCGGATCTGGACCGGCCGGTCTGGCATCAGCACAGCAATTGAATAGAGCAGGTCACAATGTCACAGTCTTTGAAAGAGATTCAAGGGTAGGAGGTCTCCTTACTTTCGGAATACCAGATTTCAAATTAGAAAAGCAGGTAGTAGAAAGAAGAATTGATATCATGGAAAAAGAAGGTATTGATTTTCAAGTCAATACTAATGTTGGAGTGAACTATTCTTCTAAAGATTTAATCAAAAACTTTGACGCAATATGTCTGGCCGGTGGATCNACGATACCAAGAAATTTGGAAGTTGAAGGTAGAAATTTGAAAGGTATTCACTATGCCATGGAATTCTTAACCCAACAAAATGATGTTAACCAAGGAGTACCTATTAAAAGTTCTAGAATACTGGCAACTGATAAAAACGTAATCATTTTAGGTGGAGGGGATACTGGGGCTGATTGTTTAGGAACGGCACACAGACAAGGGGCCAAAAATATTACACAATTAGAATTGATGGAAGCCCCACCTCAAACTAGATCGGAAAATAATCCTTGGCCGGAATGGCCTTTAATAATGAGAACTTCGTCAGCTCATGAAGAAGGCGGAGGAAGAGAATACTCAGTATTAACTAAAAAGCTGACTGGAAATAATGGAAAAGTTGCCGAACTTCATGCTGTGAAGGTGCAATTCAAAAAGGACAAGTCAGGTANGNTAAATTTGGTCGAAAAGCCTGANTCAGTTTTTACAATAAAAGCAGATCTAATCTTACTTGCTATGGGATTTATGCACCCTCAAAAAGAAGGTTTAATAGAATCTTTGAAAATTGATCTAAATGACAGAGGAAATGTAAGAACTGAATCTAATATGATGTCCTCGAAAGAAAAAATTTTTGCTTGTGGAGACATGAATCATGGGCAATCTCTAGTAGTCACTGCAATAGCAAGTGGAAGAGAATGTGCAAGAAATATTGATCTTTGGCTTATGGGTCAATCTAACCTTCCAGCAGTAAGAGGTTTTGCACAAGCGAATTAATTAAGAAAGATTCTTGATGATAGAGCATATTACAAGTTGGATAAAGAAATATTTAAATACCAGTAAAAAGGAATCATTAGTTGTAGGTATATCTGGTGGCATTGATAGTTCTGTTGTTAGTACTTTGTGTGCCAAGACTAGTATGCCAGTGCACGTAGCGTCAATGCCAATAAAACAACTACCTGACCAGCACGATCTAAGTATGGCTCATGGGAGGTGGCTAGTAGAANATTTTTCAAATGTAACTCATTACGTAATTGATCTAGGTGAAACCTATGACGTTTTTCATAAACTTATGAAGGATAGGTTTGATTCTGAGCATTCATTCGCAAATACAAAGTCTAGGATAAGAATGGTTGCCCTACACCAAATATCAGGCGCGACTAATGGAATTGTTGTAGGTACAGGAAATAAAGTGGAAGATTTTGGAGTTGGGTTCTATACAAAGTACGGAGATGGAGGAGTTGACATATCTCCAATTGCCGATTTGATGAAGTCAGAGTTATGGGAGATGGGCAAAAAATTAGGTATATTACAAGAAATTATTGATGCACCTCCAACAGATGGTTTATGGGAAGACGGGAGGACAGATTCAGATCAATTAGACGGATTAACATACCAACAGATGGAAGAAGCAATGAAAAATCCCAAAAGCGAATACTTTCAAAAGTACGAAAAAATAAGAAAGCCTAATTTGCACAAAATGAGACCTATCCCTGTATTTAAAAAAACGGACAATTAGATAAGATGTTCAAAATGTTTGAACTTGNATTATTTAGGAAATTGATGTTAACTTTTTGCATTTTACTTCTGACAACATCCTGTTCGCAATATCCATCATTACCAGAAGTTTATGAACTCAATGTTGCAGGAGTCGTGACAATAACATCTCAACTTGAAGAAAACAATCAAAGGTCTTCAGGCGGTTCAGGATTTATTTGGGATAACGATGGCCATATAGTAACCAACTCTCACGTAGTTCGTGCCGCGAAAAATATAACTGTAAAATTCTCTGACGGCATTGAAATGGAGGCAGAATTAATTGCTCACGATGTTTATTCTGACTTAGCAGTATTATCAATCACATATCCGGACGGATATAAAATAACTCTATTAAATCTAGGAGATAGTAGGAAAGTTAAGGTAGGTCAAGACATTATTGCTATTGGAAACCCTTTCGGAGAATCCTTTACTCTAACTAGAGGAATAATAAGCGCAATAGGAAGGGCAAGATCGGACTTAATTACTAATTTTCAAATTGGTTCCGTAATCCAACATGATGCCTCAATCAATCCTGGTAATTCAGGCGGCCCATTAATGGACATAGAAGGAAATGTTATAGGTATCAATGCGCAAATAGCTAGCAACTCAGGTGGAAGTACCGGAATTGGTTTTGCCATACCTATTAATACAGCCAAGAAAGTAATCCCAGCTTTACTCACAAACAAGATTTATGAACATCCTTACTTAGGGATAGAAGGAGAAGATGTCAATTTGACGACCATAAAAGATTTAGGACTGCCTCGAATGACCCAAGGTGTATATGTAACTTCTGTCAAAGCGAAAGGACCTTCTAGTTATTCTAGCTTAACTGCTGGAGATATAATCACATCTATAGAGGAATATCCAATAAAATCTTTCAGTGGACTAGTAAATTTTTTAACCGAAAACACAATCTCTGGGGATCTGATCACGTTGACGGTCTTTAGGGATAATGAAAACTTAGACATACAAGTTACTTTAGGGGCTAGACCTACGAGTGAATAGTGCCAAGCGCCTATAATAATAACTGTAAACTTGTAGTAATCTTTAGTTTCAACTGAAAAATTTCATGGCAAAAAAAGAAAAAAAACAATCAAACTCATCAATTGAAGAAACCCTAGCCGGATTAGAGAAAACATTTGGCAAAGGTTCAGTAATGCTGATGAATGACGATATCTCAAGCTACGACGAGGGTGTGATACCTACCGGATCAATTGTATTGGATTTGGCGCTAGGTGTAGGTGGTCTTCCTAGAGGAAGAATAGTGGAGATATTTGGTGCAGAGTCTGCAGGAAAAACAACTTTGGCATTATCAATCGTTACTCAAGCTCAAAAATTGGGTGGCACTGCTGCATATATAGATGTAGAACACGCCATAGATCCTGCATATTCAAAAAATATAGGCATAGATTTAGAAAAATTATTAATATCACAACCAGATTCTGCCGAACAAGCATTAGAAATCACAGAATATCTGGTTAGAAGCGGCACCATTGATTTAGTCGTGATAGATAGTGTAGCAGCTCTGGTTCCAAGGGCAGAAGTAGAAGGTGAAATGGGGGAATTACAGATTGGCCTCCAAGCAAGGTTAATGTCACAAGCACTTAGAAAGCTAGCAGGAACAATCAGAAAAACTAACTGTACAACAATTTTTATCAATCAATTGAGAGAAAAAGTAGGAGTAGTATTTGGAAACCCAGAAACTACACCAGGTGGGCGAGCACTAAAGTTCTACAGTTCAGTACGAATTGATTTAAGAAGAGTAGAGCCCATAAAGAGCGGGACAGATATAGTTGGCAGTAGAGTAAGAGCAAGAATAGTAAAAAATAAGGTGGCTCCACCTTTTAAAAAAGCTGAGATGGATATTATATTCTCAGAAGGAATTAGCAAAGAAAGTTCTTTAATAGACCTTGGAGTAGAACAAGAAGTAATAATAAAAAGTGGTTCATTCTTTTCATATGGTGACAAAAAATTAGGACAAGGAAAAGATAGTGTAAGAAGATACCTAAAGGAAGAAGAATCTCTGGCAGAAGAAATCGATAAGAAAATCCGAAAAACTCTTAGCGAGAAGTAATTTACATTAATCACTCTTGGTCTTATAATCACCACTAATCTGACGATTTAATTTGTATAACTCAATTATAATAATTTTTATTCTGCTTATTTTAAGCGCATTAGTAAGTGCAGCCGAAGCTAGCATAATAGCAGTTAATAAAATACGTATTGCCCATCTTGCCCAAAGCGGCAATAAGAGAGCAAAAATAATCCTTAGAATACAAGAAAACTTTGAAGATTTCTTTGCAAGTATTTTATTCGTTGGAAACTTGTTAAATATAACAGTAGCAACTGTAGGAACTAGTCTCGCAATTAATTTAATCGGAGAGAATTCTATAACTGCTATAGTTGCAGCATCAATTATCACTACTATTGTAATAGTAGTTGTCGGCGAAATGACACCAAAATCTATTTCGACTATGAGGCCCGAAAAATGGGCTTTGGGAACATCATTTATTGTCGATTTCTTAATGAAAATAACACGTCCAATTGTTTTCATATTCGCTTTAATACCCAAAGTATTGAATAAGTTATTGCGAGACGAGAATGAAAAGGGTTCTCCTCTCGTGACTCCTAGTGAACTTAGAATGCTAATTGATGTTGGAGAGGAAGAAGGAACAGTAGAATCAAGTCAAGGAGAAATGTTAGAAAATATTTTCCGTTTTGCAGAAACTGAAGCAAAAGAAATTATGACACCAAGAAACGATATCGAATGGATTCACTTCGAAACAACACTCAAAGAATTTCTGGACAGATATAAGGATCATCCTCATTCAAGATTTCCAATATATGATGATGATTATGATGATGTCATTGGGATTTTGACTACTAAAGATGTCATGACTTCTCTTGCTGCAAATAAAATTAATGAAAAAGAGATAGTAAATTCAATTATGAGAAAGCCTTTATTCTTCCCTGAATCAAAACGACTCGATGATCTGTTCACTTCAATGAGAAAGGATGGGAATAAGATTTGTTTAATAGTTGACGAATTTGGAGGAATATCAGGTTTGATAACAATGACAATGCTTATAGAACAAATAGTAGGCCCTACGGGAGAAGAGGGAATTCGACCAAAAGAAAAATTTATAACCCTTGATGCTAATACTTTTGAAATCGAAGGAGCTATGACGATAGATGAGGCAAATGATCAGCTAGGTTTAAATATTCCAGAAGGAGACTATGAAACTATTGCAGGTTTTGTGATAGAAAACTATCAAAAGATCCCTACTGCTGGAGAAAAAACTAGCTACGGCAACCTTAGAATAACAGTTTCAGAAATTGAAGACTCGAGAATATCAAAGGTAAGAATAAGGAAAAGATTCGACAAAGTTAATGAATACAACAAATAAATATGACCTTATTCAAAATACCCTTCTCACAGAAGTGTCAGGTCGATTAAAAGAATTCGATTTATTAAGAAAAAAATTACTCGTAGCAACATCTGGTGGGAATGATTCCACTGCTCTTTTATTAATAATTAATTCTATATCAAAAACTTATAACATAGAATTAGAAGCGATTCATATCAACCATCAATTAAGAGGCCAAGAATCAGAAAATGATCAAAATTTTATATCTGAATTGTGCAAGGATATAGGAGTTAATTTAATAGTAAAAAACGGTAACCCGAACGATACAAAAAATACAACTAAAAATCTAGAAAATCATTTAAGAAATATTAGATACGATATATTTGCTAACACAGTAAAGAAAAAAAGGTTTGAAGGGGTGATTATTGCTCACCACTTAAATGATCATGTCGAAACATTCCTTATGAAAATTTCTAGAGGAGCTGGTTTAGATGGAATGGAGGGAATAAAAAGCTTTATCAAATATAAGGCATTGGATAACTTAAAAGTGTACAGGCCTTTATTGCAAATACCTAAAAAAATACTCACACAATATTGCTATTCTCAAGGAATATCACCCCGGCAAGATTCTTCCAATCTTATCAATTCGTTCTCTAGAAATAGAGTAAGAAACAAGATAATGCCAGAATTTGAAAAATTAAATAATAACTTTCTAGATTCAATTAATAGGCTTACTAAAATAATCTCATCTATGAATTCTCAAGAAAAAGAGCGTATTAAACTAGAATCAAGTTCATTAGAAATTGATGAAATGAGCAAAGATATTAGTTTTTCTAGGCAAAAATTCAATGAATTGTCTTTATTTGATAAAAAGCTTTTCTTAAAAATAAAATTTACTGAACTTTCTAATAATTCTTTCATAGAGAACAAACATCTTGATTACATCGTTGAAAAGTCTAAGTCTAATACTTCCAATTTTTCTCTGGATCTACCAAATTCTTTAAAATTAATTGCAAAAAAAACAAGATTATCTTTAGTAGATACGATATAAAACGAATACCAATTAACTTGTTAGGAAAGATTTGTCAGAAGGACAACTTAGTTAACCTACCATTGGCAGATACGCCAGGAATCTTGCCTCGTTTAGATACAGGATTGCCGTCTATTTCTTTTAAATAAGCACCGATATCAATTGATGAATGACAAGCAATAAATCTATTGACTCCAATAGCTTGAACAAGTCTTCTATTTAGAGTTCGATCTTGTACATCATCATCCTCTTCAATGTTGGTAATTACATTTCTACTTTTCGAAACATCTGCCAGCCACTCAGATTCAATTTCTATAATGTCTGAGATGTTGTTGGGTGTAAAATCTCCAGAAATAGACAATTGAGTATTGGAAAATCCCAGTTGATCTAACCTTTCTCTTATTTCTCTCAATAAATGGTGATTAGCACCACCTCTTTCACTAGGGGTTTCTATTTTTAATCCTCTGATGCTAGGAAAATTCTCGACAACTTTTTTAGCCTCTTCAGATTCATCACCTAATATTCCTATACTTACTACTTTGGGAATATTTTCTTCTCCATTCTCAATTAGTGATTTGGCAGCTTCAACAACATCACCCAGAATCAAAACTAAGTTTTCATCCATGCTTCCGGCAGGGGTTAGATCTGTAAGTCTTGAACCTATCAAGGAAGAGCAACCTTTCGCCCCTCCTTGTACGGATGAATAATCCATATTGCCAACTATATTAGGATGTGCATTCCTTGTTCCAAAATTTACTATCGGTATTCCGTTGGCTGCATCAACACATTTTCTTGCGCCTGTGGCCCATCCTGAAGAAGAAGAAATAATACCCGTCAATGCAGTGATAAATGGTGCAACCGTTGCAAAAGTAGACCTTATTTGTAAGATTAATTCATTCTTTTCAAATACATCACCATCGCTTAAAGACCAGGCCCCTTCTCTGTGTGCTTCAGGTAATATTCTACCCAGCAACTGAGATGCTTCTCTCATTCCACTCAAGACTCCGTTTTCATTAGCAATGACTTCTATAGTAACTCTAGGGTTTATACCTTCAACTCTTAATATATCAATAGTTCTTATTAAGCTAGCATCAGAAGATTCACCTACCAATATTGGCTTACTTATTTCAAATTTATCTACCATCTTTCTCTGTCTTTAGTCTAATTAAACCTTTTATATCTTTAATTACAGTAGAAATAATATTCACTTTAGAATCCCTGTCATCAACCCATCTTACAGGTACTTCACATATTGATAAATTATTTTTTTGAGCTCGAAACAAAATTTCTGTATCAAAAAACCAACCAATATCTTTACACTTATCAATAATTTGGATCACTGACTCCTTTTTGGCAAATTTAAACCCACATTGGGCGTCCTTAAATTTGACTGATAATACAGATCTAAAAATAAAGCTGTAGCTACGAGAAATTACTTCACGCTTTAAGCTTCTACCAACGACTATTGAATCTCTCATAAGCCTAGAAGCAATTACGAAATCTTCTTCTTCTTCTTCAATTTTTCTTATAAATTCTGGGAGAATATCTAAGTCAGTAGACAAATCTAAATCCATATATCCTAAAATGCCAGAAGTGCTAGAGATCCAAGCGTTCTTTAATGCTAGTCCTTTGCCAGCAATGGGGTTTGAAATAACTCTAGATTTTTTGTATCTATTGTGCAGATTTTTTGCAATTTGTAAGGTAGAGTCACTGGATCCATTCTCTGCAATAGTTATTATCCATTCATTAGTTATATTTAAACTAAGAAACTCATATAAAGTTTTAAATTTAGATTCAAGTACTTTTGATTCATTATATACAGGCAAAACTATGTCTATAGATCGATTCATAATCTTTAGTGAAGAAACCTTCTCTGTCCTGTAAACACCATAGATATTTGATGTTTATTTGCTGAATCGATAATCTTTTTATCATTTATCGATCCTCCAGGTTGAACAACTGACTTGATGCCTAATTTAACAGCTTGTTCTAAAGCATCCTCAAATGGAAAAAATGCGTCGGAAGCAAGAACAGAACCTATACTTTCATCACCTGCGACCTCACCAGCTATTTTTACACTCATTAATCTATTAGGTTGACCCGCACCCATTCCCACTAGGGTCATATCTTTAACTAGTACAATCGCATTAGATTTTATGAAAGAGCAAGTTTTCCAAGCAAAATTAATATCATCCAATTCAAGTAAGGTAGGTTTCTTATCAGTCACAACAGAAAATTTGAAACTCTCATCAATCAAATTATTGCTTTGGACTATTAAACCTCCAGATATAGATTTGATAGATTTGTGTTGGGTATCACTACTCTTTACCTTTAATAATCTTAATGACTTTTTAGATTTTAATTCTTTTAATGCCTCAGGGTTGAAGCTCGGTGCTACTATAATTTCGAAAAATGTTTCATTAATTAATTTCGCCACATCCAATGAAACTTCTGAATTAAACCCCACGATACCTCCGAAAGCAGATAACGAATCACCTTCAAATGCGGCCTTGAAGGCATCCAGTTGATTCTTTTTTTGGGACAGTCCACATGTATTGGTGTGCTTGACAATTGTTACACAATGCTGATCAAAACTGTTAGCAACTTTGAAAGCAGAATCGGCATCTAGATAGTTTGAATAAGACATTTCTTTACCATTTAATTGTAGAGAATTTACAACTCCTGAATCATCTAATTCATATGAATAAATTGATCCTTTTTGATGAGGATTTTCACCATACCTAAGATCTCCTTTAAATTTGAGATTTAATCGTAAATCTTCTTCTATATTCAAATAGTTCGAAATCACACTGTCATAATTTGAAACATGTTGAAATGCTTTTTGCGCTAAGCTCATTCTTTCTTCACTCAATAAGCTACCCTTTCTTAGATTTTTTAATACTGTCTCATAGTCGTTAGGATCTACCAAAACTACTACACTCTCAAAATTTTTTGCAGCAGCTCGTATCATTGAAGGGCCTCCGATATCTATATTCTCAATAGCATCGCCAAGAAGGGTCTTGTCTTCTGTTATAACTTCTTGAAAAGGGTAAAGATTGCATACAACCATATCAATTGGTTTGATGTCTAATTCTTGTATCTGAGTTTTATGGTCAGATATATCTCTATCAAACAAGATACCTCCATAAATTTTCGGATGTAGTGACTTAACTCGACCTCCAAGAATTTCAGGAAAATTCGTATAGTCTGATAATTTTTCAACAGAAATTCCATTAGATAATAAGTGTGAATAGGTCCCTGCAGTTGAAATAATCTCACAATCTTCTATATTCTGAAGTTCTTTCAGAAAGTCTGAAATATTAGTTTTGTCAGAAACGCTAACCAGAATTCTCATCTTCAGTTCCTTTTAACACTACTTTAGCTTCTCTAGGCATTCGTTTTTCAATATGTCCAACCACCTTCATTTCATCATTCAAATCTAAAATTAGATCTTTCTTCGAACAGTCAATAATCACTAACATGCCTAAACCCATATTAAATACATTGTACATTTCTGTCTCAGTAACCTTGCCAAAATCTTTGATAAATCGAAATAAGTTTGGTATTTCCCATGCCTTCGTATTGATCACTACTTTAAAATCATCTGGGATTGATCTTCCCGCATTACCTGGAATTCCTCCTCCAGTTATATGTGCAATCGATTTTATATGCTCTAAAGAATCCCAAAGTAGATGAAAGTAACTCTTATGAGGACTCGTCAACATTTCACCTAGAGAAAATCTTGTACCTGGTACGAGAGAATTTAATACATCTTGATTTTTTTCAATGTTAAAGATTTTTCTTACCAAGGTATATCCATTGGTGTGCAATCCGTTAGAAGGAATTCCGACAACAAGGTCTCCAGATCGTATAGTATTTAATTTTGGCCTTTTCTTTTCCTCAATTAATCCCATCATGAATCCAACTATTTCCAAATCTCCACTTTCATAAATATCTGTCATTTGCGCCGTCTCACCTCCTGCCAAAGAACATCCAACATACTGACAAGCTTCTGAAATACCTTCAACGACTCTTAATATATCTACTTCATTTATACTACTAAAAGCAAGATAATCTAAGAATATAAGTGGTTTTGCTCCTGAAGGTAAAATATCATTAACACAGTGATTCACGATATCGTGTCCAAGGTTAGAATAGTCTCCAAAATATTTGAAAATCCTTGATTTCGTGCCCACTCCGTCAACACTGCTTGCAACTGTGATTTTATTACTTAAAGTAGTAGTAGAAGAGAAAAATCCAAGGTCTTTTGGGTTAGAGTCCCTCTTTACTATAGAAAGTATCTTTGAA
>PACM01000031.1 GCA_002700125.1 Dehalococcoidia bacterium | reverse complement strand
GACAGTTTATTCTAGTCTTCAACCAGATTAAAAGTAGTGTATTTTTGATATTTAATCGTAGATAATTTTGTTTTATTAAAAGAGTATTTCAAATATTCTAGTCTGATTGGTTAATGAAACTATAAACTTATATGCATATATAATTATGTTTCTTAGTATTAATGATTAATAGTGGTAGTGAATTGAATAAAATAATTTATCTAATACTCATATTATTATTTGGCTGCAACAGTTTACCTAATAGCGAAAATAAATCAAAGATTAAGGTATCTCCAGAGGTAAAAAAACGTGTCCAAGAATTAATTAATAATAATATTATTGAAGCCGCTGAGGTATTTAACAAGCCAAGCTCAAATAAAGCTTTTGAAAGAAACTTTGTTTCCCTTGATTCTTCACACACCGGAATTAATTTTAAAAATGTTTGGAATCCAGATCCTATATACAAAGGACAGCTTGGTAATTCTTTTATTGCAGCTGGTGTTGCAATTGGTGACTATAATAATGATGGGTTGCAGGATGTTTTTTTATCAAGGCAACAAGACGGAGGAAGGTTATACCGCAATCTTGGTGGATTTAGGTTCGAGGACGTAACAAAAAAAACTGGAATCCTATCTGAATCGATATGGAGCACAGGCGCCTCTTTTATTGATATTAATAATGACGGTTGGCTTGATATATACGTATGTGGTTTTGACAGTCCGAATCAGTTATATATTAATAAAAATGGTATTTATAAAGAGTCGGCAAAAGAGTTCGGACTAGATTTTAAAGGTGCGAGTGTGTCTATGGCTTTTTCAGATTTTGATCAAGATGGAGATGTGGACGCTTACTTATTAACCAATAGACTCCATGATACAGATTCTACGATGAATGTAAAAACGATCAAGAACAAAAAAGATCCATATATTGTTGTACCTAGACATCGAGAGATTGGCTACTTTATTAAGCGACCTGGGAGAATCCCTCTTCTTGTAAATGCTGGACAGTTTGACCATCTTTACCGAAATGATAGTGGAAAGTTTGTTGATATATCTATCGAGTCTGGGATAGGTCAGCAGCCTTACTATGGACTATCGGCAACATGGTGGGACTATAATAATGATGGAATGCCAGATCTATATGTTGCTAATGACTATATGGGGCCGGATCATTTATTCCAAAATATGGGCACCGATGAAAACGGAGTGACTCAATTTAAAGATGTTGTCAAAGATGCCTTACCATATACACCATGGTTTTCGATGGGTTCTGACTATAGTGACATTAATAATGATGGCAAGATGGACATGATGGCATCTGATATGGCTGGGAGTAATCACTACAGAGACAAGGTGTCGATGGGTTCCATGAGTGGTTCAGATAGTGAAGCCTGGTTTCTAAATTTTCCTAATCCTCCGCAGTATATGCGAAACACTGTTTATCTAAATACTGGAACTGAAAGGTTTATGGAGGTTGCTTATCTTACTGGACTTGCTGCAACAGACTGGACCTGGACAGTTAAATTTGGTGATCTGGATAATGACGGATATGAGGATGTTTATTTTACAAATGGTATGTCCAGAGATTTTGTGAATGGTGACCTAAAAGATCGATTTAGAGTAATTACAAATAATGATGAAAAAATTCTAAAAGAGTCAGACCTATGGGAAAATGAAGAACCTTATCGTTTGAGCAATATGGTGTATAAAAACTTAGGAGACTTTAAGTTTAAAAATGTTAGCAGCGATTGGCGATTAGACTATTACGGAGTTAGTACAGGCTCAGCATTGGGAGATCTCGATGGTGATGGTGATTTAGATATTGTGATGAATGGTTTTGATGAATCAGCTCGGGTTTATCGCAATGATCTAGCAGAAAATAATTCTATCCGTATTATTTTGGAAGGCAAACAAACTAATAGTCAGGGTCTTGGCGCTAGAATTGAAATGGATTACGATAATAGAACGAAGAAAATGCTTCGTTATTCTTCAAGTTCTAGGGGTTTTATGTCTTCAAGCGAGTCCATTATTCATTTTGGTCTTGGTGACCACAAGAGAGCAGATAAGATTACTATTTATTGGCCATCAGGAAATATTCAAATCCTAGATAATGTTCCTGTAGGTTTTGATTACACCGTTTCTGAGAAAAATACTTCAAAAGAAATAGAGAATCAAAAGACACAAATGTTTAAAAAAAGTGAAGGCTCTATAGCAAATATTTATCACTATGAAAAATATTTTGATGATTTTAAACGCGAAAATTTACTGCCAAATAAGTTGTCCCAGCTAGGATCTGGCGTGTCATGGGGTGATATAGATGGAGATGGAGATGACGATATTTATATTGGTGGAGCATCTGGGTTTCCCGGTAGAATTTTTACAAATAATGGATCTGGTAGTTTTGTAAACAAGTTTCAGTTTGTATTTAACATTGACGCTGACTATGAGGATATGGGTTCAATTTTCATTGATCCAGACAATGATGGAGACCTCGATCTTTTTGTTGTGAGTGGCGGAGTAGAGTGCCGTGCAGGAGATAAAATATTGCAGGACCGGTTATATCTAAATGGTGGATCTGGCAATTTTGCTAAAGCAGCTTCCGGGCTGATACCTAAAATAAATTCTAGTGGTAGTGTGGTCGCAGCAGCAGATATAAATAAAGATGGTAAACTAGAATTATTTATCGGGGGAAGGGTAGTCCCTGGCAGCTATCCTGAAAGCCCTAGGTCTTATTTGCTAACAAACTCAGGGGAAAGGTATATAGATGCGACAGATAACATTGCTCCTGAGGTAAAATATTCAGGGATGGTTACCAGCGCTATATTCTCTGATGTAGATGGTGACAATTGGGCAGATCTTTTGGTGACCTATGAATGGGGTCCTATTCGTTTTTTTCAAAATAAATCAGGGAAGTTAGCGGAGCAGACGAACGATGTAGGACTAAAAGGTAGGTCCGGATGGTTTAATAGCATTAGCGCTGGAGATGTTGATAACGATGGTGATACAGATTTTATCATTGGTGGTACAGGATATAACACCAAGTACAAAGCATCTTCTATTAATCCAGAAATTCTGTTCTATGGAGACTTTGATGGAAGTGGCAAAAAAAATATTATTGAGGCAAAATTTGAAAAGGATATTTGTTTTCCGCGAAGAGGTCTTGGTTGTTCAAGTAGCGCGATGCCAATAATAAAAGAGAAATTTCCAACCTATCATGATTTTGCAGTTTCATCATTAGAAGAAATTTATACTGAAGAATTATTGAGCTCTGCGGATAAGTTCGAGGTCAATGAACTAGCGTCAGGTGTTCTAATAAACCTCACAGACGCAAACGGGAATATTAGTTTTGACTTTCGTCCGCTACCCAGAATTATACAAGCCAGTCCGGTTTTTGGTTCAAGCTTATGTGATGTAAATGGAGATGGCAACCTTGACCTGTATGTGGTTCAAAACTTTTCTGGACCTCAGCGTGAGACAGGATACATGCACGGTGGAGTCAGTCAGCTTATGTTAGGAGATGGAACTGGAAATTTTGAACCAATCTCCGCAGAAGAAAGTGGACTGGTCGTCCCTGGTGATGCAACTAGCTTGACCACTCATGATATTAATGGTGATGGGAGCGTAGACTTTCTAGTTGGTGTAAATAACGGTAAGTATGAGTCATTTATTAATCAAACGAATTCAGATTCTTACGCTCTTAGACTACCTGATTTTCCAAGAGGAAAAAAATACATTGGTTCAAAAATCTGGGTATACTTTAACAATGATTCTGTCCAAATACATGAGCTATTTGCCGGAGGCGGTTATCTATCACAATCGGCTCCAATTATTTTTATAGGTAATAAAAAAAATATAAAAAAAATTATCCTTCAGTGGCCAGATGGCACCAAAAACGAGATACATAATTACAAGGATTCAAGTGGTATTAGTTCTTTATAGGATATAGATGGTAAATCAATTTTTATCCTTGTATGATTTGATTTAAGTTAAAATACGTTGAAGAATTATTTTTTAATATTTGTCAATATAACTTTATTTATTTGCTGTTCAAATAACGACAGTTCCTTCATCACATTTTCTGGGAAGATCAAAAACTCAACAGCTGATATTATTACTGTGTCGAACTACAATAGCACCATGAGAGAAGATTTTCCTATTGATTCATCAGGGCATTTTTCAGCAAAGATCAAGATAGATAAGGATGGATATTATTTCTTTAAAATTGGAAGGCCATATGCGACAGTTCGTTTCAAAAAAGGCCACAACGTTCACGTTGATATTGATGCCGATGATTTCTTTAAATCTCGAAGTTTTTCTGGAGATTTAAAAATTGAAAACAATTATAGCGTTGGCAAGTCATCGCTCAGGTCAAAATTTGTTGGCGATCCGAAAGATTATTTTGTTGTTCCATTAGATGAATTTTTACTCAAAATAGAAAAAACTAGAGACGCAGTTTTTGAATTATTGGAAAAGTCAAATCTCAGTTTAGAGGATAAAATTATAGAAAAGAGAATCATTGAGTATGATTATTTGCAAAGTTACAATAACTACCAAAAGTTTTATAGTTACCATAAGAAAGTCAAAGCAAATCTCCCAGATGACTACTATGACCCTGTAATAAATATGGATACTGACGATGATGAAATATTTAGACACAGTAGGGCGTATCGAAATCTTATCGTTGAAAATTTTAGAC
Source organism: Dehalococcoidia bacterium (assembly GCA_002700125.1). GTDB lineage: Bacteria > Chloroflexota > Dehalococcoidia > Lucifugimonadales > Lucifugimonadaceae. The sequence continues at coordinate 5,216 of PACM01000031.1, read as the reverse complement.
ACTCATCGAAGCGGGAGCTAGCTCTTGATTCCACGTTGACCATTATTGATTTTGTAAAAAACAAAATCTCTAATATAAAAAGTATAGATATCCGAGAGCAGTATGCGAGCATGCTGATAAGGCAAATGAAAGAGAGTAACCCCAACCTGGATGATGATTATAAAAGAATAATGAGCTTGCTGCTTACTGATAGAATGAAGGAAAAGCTTACACAAAGACATAAAACAGCTAAAGAGTCAACCTCCGGTGCTCAGGCAATTGACTTTAATTATGAAAATTTCAATGGCGGAAGAACTACTCTAAAAGATTTGTCAGGGAAACTACTATATATAGATGTGTGGGCTACCTGGTGCGGACCCTGTATCAAAGAAATGCCCGCCTTAAAAGAATTGGTTGCACATTACGCTGGTAAAGAGATCGAGTTTGTTAGTATTTCCATAGACCATCAAAGTGATTATAAAAAATGGAGGAAAATGGTCCCAGAAAAAAATGTAGGAGGTATTCATCTCTATGATAATGAAGGATTAAACTCTTCATTTATGAAAGCATTTAGTGTCGGTCTTATTCCTCGCTTTATGATGATCGATCGTGAAGGAAAGATTATCACAGCGCATGCACCTAGACCTAGCGATAAAGGGGTTAAAGATTTTATTGATAAACAATTAAGTGGGCCTAAGGTCATAAAATTTACATCTAACTAAGGAGAAAAATCATATGAGTAATATTAAACAAAAATTATTTTCAATTTTTTTTATAGCATGTATTCTTTTTGCTGAGGATGATGTAAAGAGCATTAGTGCTGATTCAGATCAAGGTGTGTCAAATGTAAGCTATGCTTCAATGTTAACGCCTCCGGTGATTGAGATCCATCATGTTGGACTGAACACTATTGATACGCTTCCGGATTATATCCCGCCATATTCAGAGGTGTTGGTTGATGTTATGATAAATGGTGGGATTGAAGATGAAACGATTGAGCCAGGAGGTGTTGTACTTAACTGGCAGGTTAATTCATTAAGCGCAAATGTTTATGTAAGCGCTATGCCGCTATTGTTTAACCTCCTTTATCAAAACTGGCACTATATCAAGCGAGTAGATCCCTATCCAAATGGGACACAGATCTACTGGTGGGTTACTGCTTTGAATGTTGATGGGGAGATGTCCTCCACTGAAATAGATTCGTTTGTCATTGGGACCTTAGCGATCGGTGATGAACCACTGCCAAAATCATTTAATATTATGGGTAATTATCCAAACCCTTTTAACCCTACTACAAATATAAATTTCACAGTAGANCATATCTCTGAAATTGATTTATCTATCTACAATCTAGATGGGAGTTTAGTACGTAGTTTCTCGCTTGGGAACCTACAGCCAGGAAATCACAGTGTAAGCTGGGACGGAAAAGATTACTCACTAGGCCAGGTGCCATCCGGCATATATATCTATCGATTACAGTCAGAGCATCATTCAGGCACTGGCAAAATGACACTGTTAAAGTAATAACCACAAGTATATATAATAATATATGAGACTTAACTTATTTCTTATTATTCTCTTTTGCTCCAGTCTGTTCTCTCAGTCAGTCTCAGTCTCTGGTATTGTGACAAGTGATAGAGGTGAGATATTGGCTGGTGCCAATGTATTTATCGAGGGAACCGCATTAGGAGCTGCGACAGATGTATCAGGTAAATACCAAATAAAAAATGTTCCTTTCAATCGTAATTATAAAATCTCAGCGATGTATATCGGCCACAGAAAGATGACCAAAGATATAGAAACCAAGCAGGGTATAGATTTGAAGATTGATTTTGAACTAGTATTATCCTTGGTAGACCTTGATGAGGTTGTTGTCGCGGCTAGCTTTAGTGAAAGAAAAAAAAGAGCACAGGCGTCGCCAATAACAATTATTTCACAGGATGATCTAAGGAGGCTTCCTGTTCGTAGCATTGATGAGGTCTTGTCTGGTAAAGTTCCCGGAGGATATGCCAATCTTCCGTCTAGACCTGGTGAGAATAATTCTGCGTTTACACTTAGAGGTGGCACCAGTGGATCAGGCAGGCCGCTGGGTGATGTCAAAATCTATATTGATGGGATTGAGCTATTAGGGTTTGACATGCAGTCTTCGCCAGGGATTGCTGATTTTATTGATCCTGATGATATTGAGAAAATTGAGGTCATTAGAGGGCCAATGGGATCTACCTTGCATGGTTCTAACGCACAGAGTGGTATTATCCAGATATTTACAAAAAAAGGTTCAAACTCTAATAAAACAAGAATGAAAGTAAAGCTCGCCCAAAAAGTCATTGAGGCACCTATCTTGAATGGTGATGCTATAGGAAAAGAGGCAGCTTTTAGTTTGAGCGGTGGTAGCTCATCAAATGTTAGTTATAATCTAGGGTTCAATAACTCTACAGATGAAGAGGTGATGCCAAGCAATGGCAAGGGAATCGAGCAGCTAAAAGTTCATGGCTCTATCAACGCCCGTATCGGACCTACGGTGGTTGATGTAAAAACATATCACAGTTGGGGAGAGCAGGGTTTTTTCAGCAATCTCTATCACCTCCTTGAGTATAAGGAAGACCGTTCATGGGTCAATGCGCCGGCACACTGGGATGATGCGCTTGGGATTGATTCGACTATTGGCGGAACCAGCTACTATAAGCCTGGTTTTAGTCTTAATGTTACACACAGCTTCTCTCCTGATTTATATCAGAGTATCGTAATCGGGAACGATTCAAAACGGTTTCTATATAAAAAATCTTTATCAGGTACTGGGCCAGTGTATCTCACCGAAAACTGGAACCGCTATACCCTTAATTATTTTTGGCATTACAAAAATAAAATATCGAATTATTTTAATGTGGATCTTACGNTCGGAACACAGAAAACAATAAGCAATCATGTCAGGCTCTCAGGTGAACTAGAGGAAGAAAAAGAGCAGTATTATTACGAAGACTTTGATGGCGCATCTCTAGTAGATCAGAGCAATCAGAACTCGGGGTATTACGCCGAACTATTATTAGACTATAATGACAAGTTATTTTTAACTGTTGGTGAGCGTATCGAACAGAACGAGTTCTTTGGTAAGGACTATGGCACCCACTATAGCCCTAGAGTCGGTATCTCATACGTATATGAGATTGGTAGCATTATTATGAAGTCAAGGGCTGCTTGGGGCAGGGGAGGCATTAACCCGCCCAAGGCTAATCAGGCTCTTCCTAGTGAGTCAGACTATAGCATAAATCTAGGTAACCCCGATCTTAGACCTGAGCGTCAGTCGGGATATGAGATTGGGGGGGATTTTTATTTTGGCGATAATATTTTTGTAGAAATTACCTACTTTGATCAGCTTTTTTTAGATGGCGTTGCGAATGATCCAAGTATTGATGACCCATACACACCTAAACAAGAATATCAATATGTTAACCTTGGTCAGATCATTAATAAAGGTTGGGAGATTGCAGCAAAAACAAGAATAGGGCCGATAGATTTAAGTGCGAACTATTCCATTTTGGATAGCCGCTGGGGGGAAGACAGTCTTAGACAAAATGATCTATCGTATGAAGGTTTTTTTGATAAAGGTGTCCGCAGGAATGATGTCCCCGAGTCAACGGGCAATTTATCCTTTTCATACAGTATTCCGGGCTATAGTCCGAAAGCAAAAAAAGGCGGATCTGCGGTACTTGACATTAACTATATAGGCAAGAAAAAAGGCAGAGATTGGTTATTATATTATGACGGGTTTTATAACCCAGATATTCCAGCGGTCTCCTATTACAGTAAGGAGCTCATTAAGGTTTATGACCCATTCACATCATTAAGATTAAGATTTAATTACTGGGTCACAAATAAAGTATCTGTTTTTATGGATATTCGTAATCTTACAGGTCACACAGATATTTCAAGGTCAATCACAGCGCCAGCTCTTGGTAGGCAAACGACTATGGGATTTGATTTTGAAATATAAGTCAGAATAAATCCCTCACAATAAATATTAGATATATTATTAACAGTAGTATCTATATTTAATTAAATATTGGTGGCAGAAGGCATTTACTATTATTAACTCAATAGCTTTTCTGTGCAAAACTTATTAAATAGCGCATCATAACTATATAGATTGCTAAAAATTTGAATTAATTCTAGGATGTAATTAGCAATAAAAATTATATTTAAGATGGTCGTTTTAATTATTTTGGCTAAGCGACGTATGAGTAAAATATTTTTTACAATAACAACGGAAGGAGACACAATATGAAGAGAATGCTAACATTCTTTCTATCAGTCCTAATGATTTCAGCAATATCGGCTGATGATTACCAACCAGGAGCTGATTTTAATGTCGAAAACAAACTAATGTTTCACGGAGACGCTAATTTTTCAGATTTTTCTGTATTAGGCGCTCAAAGTGTAATGGCAGGGATGGATTTCGACGGTGATATGAAACCAGAAATTTTATTTACAATGGATGAGACATTACCTCCTGGAGGTCCTGATCCTGGAAAAGTAGGTGTATATCTGTATGAGTCTGATGGTAATGGTGGATATGACCACGTTTGGCATTTTGTCTCTCCTGATCCTGGAAATAGTCTTCCAGGTATGAGTCATGGTGATATTGATGGTGATGGTAAACATGAGATTTATTTTGGTGTTCCTCCAGCCGCGTCAAATGATGCAACATGGGGAACCTATATTTTTGAGCAAGGAGCTGATGGAACATTTCCTGCGACTGCGACACATTTACTTCGATATGGTATGGAAACAGCTGACAATTTTCGTCCTGCAGGTTATGCTATGGCAGACATCGATGGTGACGGAAAAATAGAGCTCGCTACGGTTGATCGTGGTGGAAGGCGTCTTTCTATCGATGCTCTAACTGGCGATGATCTTGATGATCTTGCAAGTTTCACGAATGAGTTTATGGACACTGAAAATCTTGGTGGTGGCGGCGTTTATGATGTTGACATTGCTGACACGGATGCAGATGGACATCATGAGGTCTGGGTAAACACCTGGGACAACTTTAGTATGGCTATTTTTGAGGCTACTGGTGCTGATTCTTACACCTTGGCCGCTGATCTAAATGGTATCTTTCCTGACAATGATCCTGGGTCGTTTAATAGTACTGGTTTTGCATTTAAGGATGTAGACGGTGATAATGACCATGACGCATGGTTCCCAATGACAAACGGTAAACTATATTATTTTGATAA
>PACM01000030.1 GCA_002700125.1 Dehalococcoidia bacterium | reverse complement strand
AGATATTTTTGAAGGGTTGCTAAATTCTCCTAATATAGCTTCTAAAAAAGAGATTTTTCAACAATATGATCATCAAGTGCAATTAAACACTATTGTAGGCCCTGGAAAAGCAGATGCCGCGATATTGAGACTAAAGAAAAACAAGGAAGCAATCGCATTGACCATTGACTGTGATTCTAAAAAATGTTTTTTAGACCCTGAAGTGGGTGCTGCTATGGCTGTAGCGGAGTCTTGTAGAAATATTGTTTGTACAGGNGCAACGCCGTTAGCTCTGACAGACGGGTTGAATTTAGGAAATCCAGAAAAAATTGATGTTCAATATCAAATATCCAAAACGATTAAAGGGATAAAGTTGGCTTGTGATACGCTAGGCATTCCAATCATTAGTGGTAATGTCAGCNTGTACAATGAAGCAGATGAAAAGCCAATCTATCCAACTCCAACTATAGGAGCAATTGGATTTATAGACAATTACGATAATGCATTAACCTCGGGATTTAAAAATGAAGGAGATCATATAATTATCTTAGGCTCAGATCCTCTTGATGATAGCGANGAATTACTTTCTGGCTCAGAATACCAAAAACTCTTTGAACCAAANTTATCTGGGATGCCAAAATTNGACTTGAACCTAGAAAAATCACTTCACCTCCTGATGATTGAAATGACGAAGAAAAGACTATTACAATCAGCTCATGACTGCTCGACCGGAGGAATAGCTATAGCAATAGCTGAAAGTTGTATATTAGGATCAAAAGGAGCTGAAATAAAAATAGGATTTNAAAACAAAAAGGCAGCACTTTTTGGAGAGAACCGATCGGCAATCATTATAAGCTGTTATTCAAGCAATGTTGAGTCAATAAGTTTGACTTGTAAAGAATATAATGTAGGATTCTTAAACGTTGGAACTGTACAAAAAGGAACACTTGAGATTAACGAAGATATTAAAATTACAGTTGAGAAGTTGAAATCTATTTTTTATCCTAAACCTGAAAAAATTAACTAGCAAAATGCCAACATACGAGTATAAATGCCAAAACAATAAATGTGCCTTAGATATTTTTGAGGAAATTCAAGGTTTCAATGACGATCCACAAGCTAATTGTCCGGAATGTAACTCAGATAGTAATCGTTTGATTAGTGCATTTTCAGTACATTTCAAGGGATCAGGATGGTATTCAACCTCAAATCGTTCATCTNCAATTTCACCCAAAGACAAAGACTCAAAACCAAAGAGCAAAACAGAAAATAAGAAAAAGAAAGAATCAAAAGNANCAAAAGGAACCAAGAAATCAAAGTCAGTAAAAACTTCTGATTAATGAGGGCTTTAATACAGAGGGTAAAAAAAGCATCTGTCTCAGTAAACACAGAGCAAGTTTCAACAATTTCTGAAGGACTGCTTGTATTACTAGGAATTTCTAAGAATGATAATAAAAATGATTGCGATTACTTAGTTTACAAATTGTTAAATCTAAGAATATTTCCTAGTGAAAAAAATAACTTCGACAAATCTGTACTAGAAGAACAAAAAGAGGTTTTGATTGTCAGTCAATTCACTCTNTACGCAAATACAAGAGTCGGAAGAAGACCTGATTTCTCAGATTCAGCAAAATCAACATTTGCAGAAGAATTATATAACTATGCCGTCAATATACTGAGAAGTAGCATATCAGTAAAAACTGGAAAATTTGGAGAAGAAATGGAGGTCTCATTGGTTAACTGGGGACCAGTCACTCTGGCGATAGATTCTTCAGATAAAGATAAGNCAAGAAATTCATTCTAATGGTTCAATGCTTAAGTCGACAGACCTAGCAGAATGAGTTAAAGATCCTACTGAAATTCTATCGGGTAAACACGAGGCATAGTCCCTGATATTGGATTGATCGATTCCACCAGATATCTCAATAATTACTTTAGAGTCTTCCAGTCTAATTTTTTCAACAACATCTTTAACTTCACCTACATTCCAGTTATCCAGCATGATGATGTCCACTCCAGATTTCAGAGCTAAATCAATATGAGAATGATTCTCTGCCTCTAACTCGATTTGTAAGTCTGGATATATGTCGCGTGATTTTTGGATTAATTGAGATATATTTNGCTGATAAATATGATTATCTTTGAACATAATTACTTCACCTAAATCCATTCTATGGTTCTTGCCGCCTCCTGCCCTTACGGAGTATTTGTCTAAAACNCTCCATCCTGGGATAGTCTTCCTAGTATCAATTAAATCAACTGGAAGGTCTACAATAAGACTGGCAAGATGAAAAGTATAAGTTGCCACTCCGCTCATTCTTTGGAGAAAATTCAAAGCTGTACGTTCACCTTTTAGAATAGATTTTTCAAGTCCTGTTATTTCAGCAACTTTGGTAGCGGCAGAATAAGAATCTTCTATGAAAGTAGTAAATTTCAAATTTGGATCTATTCTTTTAAATACATAACCCGCTACATCGATACCTGCTACAACACCTTGTTGCTTCAGCAAAATTTTATAAGTCCTAGTATCGGAATCNGAGAAAGCTATATTGGAACTAGGATCTCCATTTTTTAGGTCTTCCTCTAAAGCCATCCCTACTAGTTTTTCTATAGAAGAAAAGTCAGTAAATTTCATTTCTCAAAGTTCGAGCATTCTTTCTAAGGCAACTTTGGCGTTCAAGATAGTGCTCTCTTTTACAGACACTTGATTGATAACGAGGCCAGCAGCCAAACCATCTAGCACCCAAAGTAAATATGCAGGGTGAATTCTATACATCGTAGCACAAGGACAAACTATAGGATCAAGGCAAAANATATCCTTGTCAGGATTATTCATTGCCAAGCGTTTTACTAAATTGATTTCTGTGCCAATACCCCATACAGAACCAGAGTCAGAATTTGACACTATGTCAATTATATATTCAGTTGATCCTACATAATCAGCCTCTCTTACAACATCATTAGTACATTCAGGATGTACAACGACTTTTGCATTCTTATCAGACTTCGCATCCAGAACTTGATCTTTAGTAAACCTAGTATGAACGGAACAATGGCCTTGCCATAAAAGAACTTTGCTATTTCGGATATCATTATGAGAAAGTCCTCCATTGATCTTGAATGGATTCCACACTTTAGTTTGACTTTCGTTAATTCCTAAAGATATTGCAGTATTCCTTCCTAAATGTTGATCAGGGAAGAAAAATATCTTTTTTCCTTTATCCAAGAATTTTTGGAAGGCTTTCCTTGCATTACTAGAAGTACATACTATCCCATCATTTTCACCACAAAGAGCTTTAATTGCTGCAGAGGAATTCATATAAGTGATCGGGGCAATCAAACCATCAAGTTCTTTAGAAACAAAATTCCAAGCATCTTCAACATCATCAGAAGGNGCCATGTCAGCCATAGAACAACCAGCAGATAGATTAGGAAGTATGACTTTCTGTTCAGGAGAAGTCAGTATATCTGCTGTTTCAGCCATAAAATGAACTCCGCAAAAAACCACATAATCAGCTTGGCGCACCTTAGATGCCTCCACTGATAATTTAAAAGAGTCTCCCGTAACATCAGCAAATTTTATAACTTCTTCTCTTTGATAATGATGACCTAATATGAACAGTTTTGTTCCCAAAACAGATTTCAACCTGATTATTTCATCCTCAATCTCTTGAGGTTTCATTTTTAAATATCTGGTTGGAATCTTTTGCCACTTGACGCCGGACTTAAATTCTTCTTCTAAAGTCTTGCTACGTAAGTTGTCATCCAATCGACAAAAAAAGGCCTGTTCCAGTTCGGTGACTGGTATTGAAACCTTTCTTTTTGAATACATGTTAATGCTCAATCAATTGCTCCGAATATTCATTACTTATTTTTTTAACCACCTCACCTGTTAGAGACCAAGTTCTTGAATCAACAATTTCAACTTCTACAAAATCTCCAATTTGAATATCAAACTCTTTCAAGTATACCAATTTATCTAATCTTGATCTTCCTGAAAGCCCTTGATCGGTAGAATTTTCTACTAGAACATTTTGCTTTGTTCCTTTGTACTCAGTATTAAGTTCTAAACTTATTCTTTTTTGCAAGCTAACAATCTCTGCCATTCTGCTTTTCTTCTCTTCTTTAGATACGGTATCTCCCATCTTCCTTGATGCGATGGTGCCAGGTCTATCAGAATATATTGAGGCATGTACTTTATCAAAGCGAACTTTTTCTACGATATCTTTACTTTGTTCAAATTGTTCCTGAGTTTCACCAGGAAATCCTATTATCAAGTCAGTAGTAACAGATACGTTAGGAATGGTCTCTCGAATCTCTTGCACTTTATCCAAATACAATTCTCTTGTGTAACCTCGCCTCATATTTTCCAGAACGTTGTTATCCCCTGCTTGAAAAGGAAGATTTATAGTTTCACACACTTTAGGCAAATCACGGATTGCTCTAATAATTTTTGAAGACATGTCGTTGGGATGAGAAGTTAAGAATCTAANTCTCAATAAATCTTCTATNTTATCAACGTTGTACAAGAGGTCAGCTAAATCTGATCTTGGATCTAAATCATGCCCATAAGAATCAACATTCTGACCCAAAAGTGTAACCTCCTTCACTCCTCTACTAACNAGCTTCTTAACTTCCAAGACNACTTCATCGATGGTCTTACTGATTTCTCTGCCACGTCTGTAAGGAATTATACAGAAGGAACAGAATTTGTTGCATCCATGAATGATAGGAACGAAACTAGCTATCTTCGGATGCAATGGTAGTAATTCAGGTAAGCATCCCTCTTGATCTACCTTTCCTATCAATTTAGAAACGGGGTCTAATATCTTATCGAATTTTTGAGGCGCAGCCCATACGTCAACTTGAGGAAATCTCTTTTCAAGTTCTATAGTTTTAGGCCCTACCATACACCCCATTACACATATCACCATTGAAGGGTTTTTCTTTTTGATATATTTTAGTTTTCCGAGTAACCCTGTCGCAGTGTCTTCTGCTGATTGCCTTACGACACAGGTATTTAAAACTACCAAGTCTGAACTTATGTCTTCGCTCTTTTCCAAGCCCAAAGCCTTAAGTCCACTAGACAATCTTTCAGAATCAGATACATTCATCTGACATCCAACTGTTGACACGTGAAACGTCTTCATATTTTTATCTTACTACACGGCGGAGGGAGCGGGATTCGAACCCGCGAGAGGGATAAGTCCCTCTATCTGCTTAGCAGGCAGACGCACTAGGCCTCTATGCGACCCCTCCAATCCTTTTATTTTAGGTTTGAATTGTACCTTTACTAGTATAGATGTGTCTATGGTTGGCCTTCAATTACGAATTTCAACGATGAGTTCTTGAAATAGTATGAAACGATTAACTTATCAAGAACCAAATTACAAAAAGTATTGTGATGAAAAGAACGACTCTACTTACCCAGAGATTCTGATTTAGCGCCTTGCCAATAAANGATCCAGCAACTCCCCAAGAAGAATGAAATATAATTGCTCCACAGGTAAAGGTTGCCCAAATAATTAATACTCTTACGGGATAATCAAAGCCAGAATCTGAAATCTGNGAATGGGCTAGTAGAATCATACTCCAAGTTTTGGGACTGAGAGGGTGAACAAATAAACCATTTATGAATGTAAATTTTGCTAGATCTGCTTGATGATCTTCTCCGCTCTTGAGTGAACCAATCGCTACATAAACTATAAATGCTGATGACAACACTTTTAAAACTGTAAAAATTAACGACTCGTCAGAAACGAATGCGCCTACTCCTAGCCCGATTGCCAGATTNACTAATGTCTTTCCAATGATCANTCCAATAAGGAATCTCGCAGATCTAATGAATCCTAATCTAGAACTCCCAGCGAACATTAAAAGGTTTGCTGGACCAGGACTACCCGTCATAAATGCAGCGAANAGGAAAAGACCCATCAACGAGCTATTCATCTATTAGTCCTTGTGGTCAAAATAGTGTTTGTTTTGCTTTTGAACTGCTCACAGAGNTGTTTTATTTTTTTGAATAATTTTTTCCTATATTTTTNGCAATCATATCGTAAAGTCTTCTTACTAGAAAATTATTCTATCTTAATATATCGTTAAAATTATGAGGGGTTTCTTTATAGTAATTATATTAATTACAGTTGTCGGTTGCTCTGAAACAACGCCAGCAATCACAATTTACTCAATGGAAGATGTTGCAGCAGCAGGAATCAAAGTAAAGGGTGGATTTGAAACTGAATTCCCAGAAACAACAGATGCAAAATGGGCATATGCCAATGGTCGCGAAGTTGCTGTTTTAAGGTACTCAAACGTTGAACTTGCTAGAACCCTTGGAAAAACGGCAGCTGAAGAGCAAACTGAATTAATTGAAGTTGTAGAAAAGAATATAGCTCATGGTTTGAAGGTTGAGAAAACAAAGTGCAGAGGGCATGGTGATACTGGCGGATGGACTGGACGTGGTGGAATTAGATTAGATAGTAGATTTAATTCAAATATTGGCTTGGACAATACTCTAATGTTGAACAAGCTAAGTTTGTTTGAAAACAAACCTCAAGGATATCCAGAGGCACGTCCTTGCCCAAGAAGAGAACCTTTATATACGGAATTTATTATTGGAGGCAATTTAGTCCTAATGGCAGAGCCTGTGAGGGATTCGTCAGATGTAACAATGAAATTCTTAGAAGAGCTTATCAGCAATCTGCCTTGACTATTTTATAGATAGAATTATACAGATGCTAAGCTTCCGCCATCCACAATCAGGGANGTACCCGTTATCCACTCAGATTCTTGTGAGGCAAAAAAAAGTGTAGCATTTGCGATATCTCTAGGTCTTCCTAGCCTCTTGATCGACAAGCTAGCTTTATAATCTTCAATTTCTTGAAGGGTAAGATAATCCTGAATAGGAGTTTCGATATAGCCCGGGCATATCGCATTGACGGTAATGCCATATTTTCCCAAAGAAAGTGACATATCTTTTGTTAAGTTGACCACACCGGACTTAGCTGGCGCATAAGCGGGACCAGCACTGCCTCCAAAAGCATGAACGGATGCTATATTAATTATTCGTCCTCTATCTGATTTCTTTAACAGTTTTAGGCACTTCTTGGAAACCAGAAATACTCCACGTAAATTTAAAGCAACTACATCATCCCATTGACTTACAGTTAGTTCTTCAATAGACCCTGGGATATGTCTGCCGGCATTATTTACCAGAACATCCAATCTCCCGTAAATTGATTCGATCTTTTCTGACAAANCAACAATACTAGCTTCGTCTGAGCAGTCACTTTTTACAAATAAGCAATTCCCTCCAATTTTTCTTATCTCTTCTACTGTTGAAGTTTTTAGATCAGTATCGTGATATTTGCCAACTTTAGGATTCTCTTGTACATCTGCAACAATCACGTCAGCTCCATTTTTGGCAAACTCTAATGCTATTCCTCTTCCAATTCCTGAACTCCCTCCAGTAACAAGACATACCAAGTCATTAAACTTTCGATCTGTTGATAACATAATTATGCTCCTTTACCAATCCAAGTAGAATTGTCTGAATAAATCTCCTTCTTCCAGATAGGAATTTGATTTTTAAGAAGATTTAAGAATTCTTCTATAGCCTTAATAGATTCTAACCTATGCACAGATGAAACTATTACAATTAAGCTGATTTCACCGGGNAGTACTTCGCCTATCCTGTGAACAACTTTTACAAATCCCAAATCATACTTTTCTTTAACTTTTTTTATCAAGTTACTGATTTCAGATCTTGCCATTTCTTCATAGCATTCATAAAACAATTTTTGTACTAATTTACCTTGATTGTGATCCCTNGAGATCCCACAGAAAATCAATTCTGATCCATACTTAGTTGATTTTTTAAACGAATAGTCACTTAAATTTAATTTTTTTTCAGTTATCTCAATAAAGTCGTCTGAAGATCCTCCGCTTACTGGTGGAATAAAGGCTATTTCATCTTTATCAGATACAAATATGTCATCACGCACATATTTCATATTTACAGCACACATACAATTTTCTGTTTCGAGATTAAATTCTGAACGCAATATCTCACGTATCTTACTTATATTGCAGGGTTTTACATTCTTTAGGTCTAGAGTCGAAGACCCAAAGTCATCCTTTAATTGGGCAAATAGCTTTATCTTCATTATATTAAAATAATATCACTCTCAAATTTACTTATAAATTAATTGACATTATTCATTCCGTCGAAATACAATCATCAAGGTCAAATTTTAAAGAGTTAAGTTAATTTATGGTAAGAATAAGATTAAAAAGAGTCGGCACTAAAGGCAAGGCAGCTTACAAAATTGTTGTAGCTGACCAGAGAACAGCTCAAAGTGGGAAATATTTAGAAGAAGTCGGGACTTATAGTCCGCATGGCAATCCAGCAAAAGTAAATTTAATCGAAGAACGAATTTCAGATTGGATAAGTAAAGGAGCGCAACCGTCTGAATCAGTAACCAAGCTATTTCATATAGCAGGCTTTGACAATAATGGAACACTAAAAAAACTGAACCTAACTAAGAGCAAGAAGAAGAAAAAGGAGTTAGAGTCATCTGCACCAGCTGCAGAAGAAGTTCAAGATGCTCCTGAAGAAGAAGCAAAGGAAGAACCTGCTGCAGAAGAAGTTCAAGATGCTCCTGAAGAAGAAGCAAAGGAA
>PACM01000029.1 GCA_002700125.1 Dehalococcoidia bacterium | reverse complement strand
GGATCCTTAGTAAAAAAGGCTCTTGATGAAGGTTATTCCGCAAATATTGTACTTGATGATGGACTGATTGCAGGCATGGCAATCGTAGGAGTAAAGTTCCGAGACAACCTGATTTTTGTTCCAGAAGTCTTGATTTCTGCTCGTGCAATGAAAGCAGGAATGGTCCATATAGAGCCAATTTTGTCAGCATCAGGGGTAGAGCCTATTGGAATTGTGATCATGGGTACTGTAAAAGGTGATCTCCATGATATAGGAAAAAACCTTTGCATAATGATGTTGAGAGGAGGAGGGTTTTCTGTCCATGATCTAGGAGTTGACACTAAGCCTGATGACTTTATAGATGCAGTTATGGAGCATAGCGCTTCTATTGTTGGTATGTCTGCCTTACTTACTACTACAATGCCTAATATGGGTACTGCAATAGAGGCTTTTGAAGAAGCAGGAATGCGAGAAGAGGTCAAAATTATGGTTGGAGGAGCTCCAGTTACTCAAGAATTTGCAGACGAGATGGGTGCTGATGCTTATGGAGCTAATGCTGTAGATTGTGTCAATATAGCAAAAGAATTATCCGCATCTCCGAGCAAATAATGAAGCCTAAAGATCAATCATTTGATGCTAATAAAGCTAAGAAAAGCCTAGATACGCTCTTTGGTATTTTTGCAGATATTTCAAATAATGCGGATGAGTTGCTTAAATCTAGATGTCCGTATAAGAATGCAAAATCTAGGTGCACAGCAAAATTCGAATGTAAGAATCAGCACTACGTGAATCAGTTCGGTGCACTTCCTGTGTGTACAGGCTCAGATTTTCTCGACTATAGATCAGCTTGGCAGACAGATAAAAAACGTACCTACTGATAGAATGGTTTCATGGGATACGTATTCGTGGATAATGATAAAGTCCCTTCCGTTGAAGGAAAGTCACTTTTTGATTTTGCGGATGCATTAAAAGTTCGAGTTCCAACCAGTTGTGGAAGAACTGGAGAATGCCATGAATGTATAGTCCAAATTATTCAAGGACATCAAGCTTTAAATAACAAAACTGCAGTTGAAAATTTTTTAGGCCCAAACTTTAGGCTTTCTTGTCAAGCAAAAATAGAAGATGCAAATCAGAATGTTCAGTTTGACGTATTAAGGCGTCAACCAAAAATTTTAAGCAAAGGTATAAAACGAGATCATGATTTTTCACCCTCTACCTATATAAAAGACTATAAAGTAATTTCAGATTCTTTTAAACGTGATGAAATCTTAAACATCAAATTAACTCCTATTTATGGTATTGCAGTGGACTTAGGTACTACTACCGTAGTCTGTAGTCTTGTTAATCTAGAAAATGGAGATTTAGTTGGGAGCGCTTCTTTTGAAAATCCTCAACGATTTGGTGGAAGTGATACACTGCATCGTATTTCTTACGATACAGGAGAATTTCCAGGTGAACTTCAAGCTGTCATTATCGCAGGATTAAATTTTGAAATAGGAGAGCTTTGTAAAAAACACAAGGTGAGACGAAGGCATATTTATGAAATGATTGTTGTAGGTAATACTACAATGAGAGATATATTTTTTGGCATAAATGTATATTCTGTAGGCCAAAAACCTTATAAATCTTTAACACAACTAGACCTTGAAAATGGTGATAAAGATTCAACATCTCTAGTGGAGAAAGCAAAAAGATTAAATATTAGAATTCACCCTGATGCTAATATTCACAGCCCTCCACTNATTGGATGCCACATAGGGTCTGACGTGACAGCAGATTTAGTTGCTATTGGATTAGATATCCTTGACGATAATTTTATTCTTTTAGATGTTGGTACGAATACAGAAATTGTTTTAGGTAATCTTGGTAATCTTGTTGCTGCTTCTTGTCCAGCTGGACCNGCATTTGAAGGTGGGGATGTTACATATGCGATGCCTGGATATGATGGTGCTATAGAGCACTTCAGAATTCAGAACGGAGTCCAAGAATTTTCAACTATAAATGATCAATCTCCACAAGGTATTTGTGGTTCNGGGTTGATTGATTTAATCGCTTCACTTCGGAAAAATTCGATTATGAATGAATTTGGAGTATTTTCAAACGGGGAAGATAACTTTCATCTTGAAAATGCTAATGGAATAAATGTTTCAAGATCTGATTTAAGTGCCTTAGCACAAGCTAAGGCAGCTAATTATTGTGGTCAATCCATAGCTTTAAGGAACTCAGGTATTGATTTGCNTNATTTTAGTAATTTGTTCCTTAGTGGTGGNTTCGCTAACTATATTGATATCGATAATGCTAAGTCAATTGGTTTTCTAGTTGATATTCCAAATGTGAAAATCAAGAAAGTTGGAAATGCTGCACTTGAAGGCGCTATAATGCTGCTNAAAAATAAGAAATTGAGAACTAAATTTGAATTATTAGTTAAGTCCATACGCCACCTAGAACTCGAGACAGATGAACATTTTTTTGAACACTTTGTTGAAGGTTGTCAATTCAAAAAATTAGCATTAATGTGAGGATAAAATGAAAGTATTAATTTCCGATTATGTCTGGCCTAGCATAGAAATTGAAAAAGAATTTTTTAAAAAGAATTTTTTTGATCTTGAAGTATCTGAATCACAAGATGACTTGATGAGTAAAATCCATGATGCTGATGCCCTCCTTTTCTGTTTTGCAGATATTAATGAATCAGTGCTAAGAAGGGCCAAGAAATTGAAAGTTGCACAACGTTATGGAATAGGTGTAGATAATATAAACCTAGACGTAGCTACTGAACTTGGCATCGCAGTATCTAACATACCTGATTATTGTATTGATGAAGTTTCAGATCATGCCATGTCTATGATTTTGGCATTAAATAGGACTCTTACTCCACACTCCAACATGGTAAAAAATGGCAAGTGGAAAGAAGTTGCTAAGAGTGATCGATTTTATAGATTGCGAGACGCTACCCTCGGTATAATTGGATTTGGACGAATAGGTAGGAGATTGAGTAAAAAAGCTCAAGGATTTGGCTTGAATGTCATAGCCTATGATCCTTATATTAAAGACAGTCAAATTGATGGTGTTAAGATGTGCTCATTAGATGAATTATTGTCTAGTAGCCAAATGGTCTCGNTGCATGTTCCACTAAATGATGAAACTTACCATATTATCGGCAAAGATCAATTTGAGTTAATGCCAGATGATGTCATATTAGTTAATGTCTCNAGAGGCGGTCTAATTGATGAAAATATACTCACTGATTATTTAGCNCAAGGCAAGATAAAAGGAGTTGGCCTAGATGTCATGGAAGAGGAATATCCTGATGCCAATAATCCCCTTTTTCAATTTCAGAACGTTATTGTGACACCACACACTGCCTATTTTTCTCAAGAGTCGAACGAGGAATTGCAAATTCGAGCCTGCGAACAAGTGTTCAAAGTTATTTCTGGAAAAAAACCTGACTACCTTATTAATCCAGAAGTACTTAAACATAACGATGTTAACTTAGAGTGAAAATTGAAATAAAGAAATATGTTAGAGAATTAATAAATTATCCTGTAGAAGGTGTTTCGTTTAAAGATATAACCCCTATTTTGAGTAACCCTGAAGTATTTTCATATAGCTTGGATCTTATGGAGAAATTGCTCCCNGATTCTGTCGAATGTCTAGCATCCATAGAATCTAGAGGTTTTCTATTTGGATCTGTGCTTTCGGATAGGCTTTCTATTCCTAGTATTCTATTGAGAAAAAAAGGTAAGTTACCTCCTCCTGTATTTTCTAAAGAATATCAGTTGGAATATGGTANAGATGTTGTTGAAGTTGGTAAAGCAACTGTCCCTAAGGGTAAGAATATTATGATAATTGATGACTTGATTGCTTCTGGTGGGTCTGCTCANGCAAGCAACGAGTTACTTTCTGAATGTGGCAATCAGGTACTTGGAATCCTTGTCTTGATCAAGCTGTCATATTTATGTCCTGAGAATAAATTTGATAAACCAATTTATTACGGGGTTAAGTATGAAAGCTAAGACGATGATTTCACGAAGTCATCGATTAGTCTTTTGTATTCCTTGAGTATGAAGTCTAAATTTTTTATGCTTTTTTCAAGCTTTTCATTATCTACTTTAAGATCGCTTTTTACCTCTTGTAATAAATTTAGCGTTTCTTTGATAATTTCTCTCATCAATCCCCTATTGTAGCTCCAAAGCTATCCTGATATATTTTTGCATCTATTCTCGCATCTATTACGGTAGTAAGATCACTTTCGAATGCTCTNTTGAGGCTTTTGCGAAATTCTTCTGGTGTTGTAGCAGTTTCTCCGTTCAGTCCACATGATTTTGCTGTATCTTCAAAATTTACCATCGATAAATCTAGGCCATAGTCGGTATAGTCTCTAAACTTCTGCCGATACTTCATTGTTCCAAGTGCGGCATCGTTGATTATTACTATTGGCCATTTTAAATTACATCTTTTAATAGTCTCAAATTCTCCTAACCTCATTAGTGTGCTCCCATCTGCACCTAACCCCAAGGAGGGTATTTGATTATTCGTTGCAAGAGATCCTCCTAGAAAAGAAGGAATCATTAACCCCATAGTTCTTCCTCCAGAAGAGCCAAAATATTTTAATGGATTATCAAATTTCCAAGAATTCTCCAGTAATGCAACAAATGCTCCGGTTTCAGTAAACAACATTCCATCGTTTGGTAATATTTCTTTTGATATATCTATTACGTCTTGAGCAGCAAATATTGCATTTGTAGGTCTTGAAAANCTGGGCTCTATATCTTCATATATTTGATTTAACTCTTTTGTAGTCCACCCTTCTGTCATATCGACATCCATAATGCGTGACATTGTATCTTTTATATTTCCTGTACAAATAACTTGAGGGTCGGGAGATAATGTCTTAAATTCTTTCGAAGATATAATTTCGATAGTATNTATTTGTCCTTTTGGCCACGGAACATGGGTCATCATCTGGTCAACTCCAATTAAAATAATTAGATCAGAACCTGCAATTAATTTTCCNGGCCTTGTATTTTGACTTTTTGTAAAAGCAGTAGAAACNCCAACCCATCTTTTGTGGNTCTCTGGGAAAACTCCNCTAGCNTTCATTGTAGATAATACNCCGGCNCCAATTTTTTCAGAAAATTTNACAACTTCATCNNNNGCNTTGTCTGNCCTCNCNCCATCTCCNNCAAGNATNANTGGCTTTTTAGAAAGATTTATTAATTCTTTNANNTTNNTTATTTCACTAATTCCAGATATGGATTCCTTTTTTTGTTTGATTAATTCTTTGTCTGAAGACTCAACAAGACCCATATCTGATGGGAAATCTATAAGCACAGGGCCTCTTAGTCCCTCCATAGACTTATGAAAAGAATTTCTGATTAAATGAGCAGGGTTTTCTTTGGATAAAGTAACCATCGATTTTGTAATTGATTTCATTAATCCTTGATGGTCTACGTGCTGTACCATTTCATTTTGATATGAATAGTTTGGCGTTGTCTCGCAAACACAAACTATGGGCATTCTTTCGAAATAAGCATTGGAAACACCACCTGCCAAATTGCCAGCACCAACCCCTTTGACTCCAAGGCATAACCCAGCTGATTCTTTGATTAATCCATAAGTTCCAGCAGCTATAGCAGCAGTTGATTCGTGTGCAACATTTATGAAATCTAAACCTATTTTACGACCGCTATCCATAAGATCTAGCGGCACTCCGCTCCCAGGTATACCAAAAAAATGATCATTCGACATTTCCTTAGCTATGTTCATAAACAATTGGCTTAATTTCATAAAAATTCCTAACTTATTTAGTTTTTAATTTAATATGATATATCTTTTGAATCAATGTTTTTCCATAAATACCAAGCAGCAACAGTACACCAAGGATCCCACTTATTTCGATATTCTTCAATGTCTGTTTGTGAGAGCTTTGTCTTATTATAGGCATATTTAATTGAATTAATGAGACCTACGTCTTTAGTAGGAAAGATATTGGGTCGTGTCAAGCAAAACATTAAGAACATGTGTGCAGTCCACTCTCCCACACCTCTAATTTTAGTCAATTTATTTATTATTTCACTGTCGGTCATGTTTTTTAGTTGAACAAAATTTAATTCCCCTTGGATGACTTTGGATGAAATGTCCTTCAAGTAACTTATTTTCATTCTAGATAAACCGCATTTTCGCATTGTTACTTCATTTAAATGTAAAATTTTTTCTGGCTTTAATTCAATAAAGTTTTCAAGCTTTGCTTTTATGCTATCAGCTGATTTTAAAGAAAGTTGTTGCCCGATGATTGAATTTACTAATGTTAGAAATGCGTCNTTAGAAGCTTTNAGGGAGCCTACNGGGTGTGCAATTATTATTTTCTTTAAAACTCTATCTGATTTGCTAAGTTCTCTTTTTGCTAATTGCCAATATTTAGGTTCCACTAATTGCCTTTTAAACCAAGATTTGGATGTGAACATTCCCACCTNTCTCTTGGTGACCAATTACAATCCATTTCATTAGAACCCCCTAGATTGATCATTAAGAATATAAATATCGCAGTGACAATTAGCGGAAGAATCCATATTGTCCTGAAAGGCTTAATGTTTAACCAAAATGAATAAATAATTTTTTCCATTAGTCTTAACCTCCGTTTTTGATAAATCTATTTAAAATGTCCTTTTGATATTCAACAAACTTAATGTTTATATACATTTTTTCTATATTTTGATCAATGGTTTTTTGNCCTTGAGGAATTGGATTATTATTAAAAAAGTCCTCAATTCTAGATGCTAATTGTTTGCTTGAAACAATTTTGACTCCTCCAAATATCCTAGGTAAAGAATTATCTGGAAATTTCTTTTTTATGATTTCCCAATTATTTTCTATGAAGTTCCATACTGTTTCAGTGTGCCTATAATTCCTTAATGTATACGCTATTAGATACGGCGCATCTTGATTTTTAACTGCTTCGGATATAGACGCTTCTAGTGTTCGCTTTAATAGGCTTGAATCTTTGAATTCAGCTAGCGAAAACAAAAACCTCATTTTTTCTTGAGGTGTAAGTGCACCTTGATATCTGGATAAATATTCTTCATAAGTACTTTCATCACCATGGTTTGCCACTATAGATACTGCAGCAGCTATTAGGTTTGGCTCTAGGGGCGATTTATTTTTATTATATTGATCAAAAATATTCCGAGCCTTTGTAATATATTCGTCGTTTTCACAAGTTATTCCTAGTCCTCTGTATATTATGGATCGTAATTCTTTCGTTTTCTTAGTCTCACTTTCATTAGGAAGGTCACCAATTTTATTTAATAAGTGCAAAATGTAATTTTGAATTTGAGTAATATAATTATGTTTGAGTTCTTTGTCTACGTATCTCTTTAAAGAAGTTAAAGTCGCAAGAATTAATGACTGTAGTGCCGGGTCGTTATCGTTGATGAAAGACATCGCTGCTTCAATATATGTATCAATAGTGTTATTGCATGATACTGCACTACTCCATAAGTCATCTACCAAAGAAAATCTTTCAAATTTATTTAAATATTCNATGTTATTAAGTATCGTTATTAAAGAATTTTTTGAATACTCACTTCTATAGAATCCATTTGCATTTACATTGCCATATATTATCTTTCTTTTTTCTAAAGAAAATTTTTCAATAGAATCTTCTAAAAGAATTTTTTTTGATTCAACTTTTGATTCTGATAACATTTTTATCTCTATTGGAACCTTCCAAATGAGTCCGTTTGTTAAATTATCGTATTTGAAAGTCGACTGCTCTAAAGACACTATATTATTTACTACACTAAAAGATATTCTTGGATATCCCGGTTGTAAGATCCAAGAATTCATAGTTTCCCTGACAGGTATCCTTGAATATTCTTCTATNCTATCCCATAAGTCTGCTGTTTCAGTATTAGAAAATTCATGTTTTTTTAAATAATGACGTATACCTTCTCTAAATGAATCTTCACCTACATACTGCTCCAACATCCTCAGTACTGCCCCTCCCTTTTCATATGTAAGCAGGTCGAACATTGCTGAAGCGTCGTCTGGTGATACTACCTCGAATTCAATCGGCCTGGTAGAGTGCAAAGAGTCCACATCAAAAGCGGCAGATTTTTCAATACCAAACTCTACCCATCTTTCCCACTTCGGATTGAATTCATCAACCGCTTTTGTGGCCATAAATGTTGCAAAGGCTTCGTTAAGCCATATCCCATTCCACCATTTCATTGTCACTAGATCACCAAACCACATATGTGCTATTTCGNGCATNACTACATCGGCAATTCTAGTTAGTTCGGCTTGAGTTGCCTCTTCTTCATTAACTAGTAATAATGCTTCTCTGTACGTTATGCAACCCAGATTCTCCATAGCGCCAGATGCAAAGTCTGGAATTGCTACCATATCTAATTTATCTCCTGGATACGGCCTGCCGAAATAATCTGAGAAAAATTTCAGTGCAAATTCGGCCGTCTTAATCGCAAAATTAACAAGATGCGTCTTTCCTATAGCGTGAATAATTCTAAGTGGAACGCCGTCCACATCTATTTCTCTTGTGGCTTCAAAAGGTCCTATTATAAATGCCACCAAGTATGTAGACATTTTAATAGTGTCTTCAAATTGATAGATGTCGTGAGTTTCTGATTTAGTTAGTTTTTTTATTGCTGTGTTAGATACGGTAAATAAATCTTTTTCAACCTTTAAAGTTACTGAAAAGACTGCTTTAAATTCCGGTTCGTCAAAACAAGGGAAGGCTCTTCTGGCATCTGTACTTTCAAATTGAGTAGTGCCAATCTTATGATTTANCCCATCTTCATCCTTGTACGTTGACATGTAAAACCCTCTAAGCGAGTTATCTAATTTGCCTTCAAAATNTATTTTAAGTACATATTCACCTTTAGGAAATTCATTATCAAAATTTAGTGTCAATGTTTCGTGCTCTTTATCATATGAAATATTTGAAGAATCTGACGATGNTTTTCCATCAGTCATTTTTGCATTCTTAATATTTAGTCCTACAGAATTAATTTTTATTGAAGAAGTTTTTTCTTTTAAGTCTAAAAATATTTTTTCGCTACCTGAAAAATCTTCATTATTTAAGTTTGGTTGGAGATTAATTTCATATCTACTTGGTAAAATTGATTTTCCGAGTCTGAATTGATTTTCCATAATGTACCTACTAAAAACTTGTTATTCCTTCTATTCCCAATTGTATAGCTATCACAATCATTGCAAGAGACAAGAGCTTCATCATCAATCTACCTTTTAATTTTTTTGATATTAGAACTCCTACTTGTGATCCTATTATGGCTCCAATACCAAGAGGCAAGACTGCTTGAGTCTCTACATTTCCATTTAAATAATGAGCAAAAGATCCAAATACTGTATAAATCGACATTGTCGCGACAGATGTTGCTGTAGCTACTTTTACTGGAAAATTGAAAAAATACACTAAAGAAGGTGTTCTTACAGGTCCACCTCCTATCCCGAAGAAACTTGAAATAAAGCCGAAGCTTGTATTTAAAAGTGTTGCAAGAGGTTCAATGAAATTATATGAATATTTTTCACCGGTGATTGGAGTAACTTTGCGGTAAACACGCCAGTACCCTTTACTATTTTGTTGATTTGTATCTAAAGCAGTATCCTCTTTTTTTTCTGATTTTGCAGGACTCCAAAATACGTACAGTCCTGTAAGAATCAACATTAGAGAAAACAGTATGTTGAAAACATTACTTTCGATTTTTTCTAGCCCAATTACCGCCAATATTGCTCCGGGCATGGCAGCTATACTAAAAAGTATGGCACTTCTTATATCTACAATCTTAATTCTCAAGTAAGATATTGCGCCTGAGATTGATGCCACTGAAACACATACTAAACTTGTTCCTACAGCAATTTTACTGTCCCAGTTAAATAGAAGTATTAATACTGGGCCAATAATAAATCCTCCTCCAGCCCCGACTAACACTCCGTAAGATGTAGCAATAATCCCTAAGATTAAAAATAGGATTATTTGAATTGTTGAAAAATCCATTAAGATCTAACTCCAAGTTCTGTCGTGGGCATCTAGCTTATTCCACTCATCTGTCGCTTCAAATGCTCCAGTCGGATAGATGTCCATCTCCCCAAATACCTCGTGTCTGGCCTTATCATTTAGATGTTTTCTGACTGCATCTTCATTTAATTCAATTCCTAAGCCTGGAGTTTCAGGAACTTTTACAAAGCCATTATTTATTATCTTTTTATTTTCTCCTGTTACCAAGTCATCCCACCAAGGATTGTCGACAGAATGCATTTCCAGTGCAATAAATCCTTCTGTTGCTGCACCGCAATGTACGTTAGCCATTGCAACTACAGGAGATCCAGCTTGATGCAAGAACATTGGTATTCCTTTTTCTTGAGCATAATTACCTATTCTCTTTGTCTCTAAAATCCCACCTGATGTAGCCAAGTCTGGATGAATTATTGATACTGCTTCATTATCTATCAGCGGTTTGAAGCCTTCGAGTAAATAAATATCTTCTCCAGTACAAACAGGCGTATCTACCGAATTCTTTAATTGTTTCCACTGATTTGTGTATTGCCAAGGGATCATGTCTTCATACCATGCGAGGGAGTACTGATCTAGCTCCTTTCCTAATCGGATACAGCTTTCTAAACCAATATGACCAAAGTGATCAGTTGCAATAGGAATCTCATACCCCACGATATCTCGAACTACTCGAACATAATCCGATATAGCTTTTATGCCGATATCTGTTAATTGTATTCCCGTGAAAGGATGCATAACAAGTTGCGATTCTACTGTAGGTGAATTTGATTTATTGTAGTCGTTAGGAAAAATTAATCCACCCGGTACCTTCTCTGCTATCCATGTGCCTATATCCATCTTAAGATATGTGAAGCCTCTTTCCATCCTCCCTTTTAGTGCCTTGCCCATGTCTTCAGGATCATCTCTAGTAGGCGTATCTGAGTAAACTCTTACTTGATCTCTATATTTACCTCCAGCAATCATATATGCAGGGACTCCATANGCTTTACCAGCTAAATCCATAAGAGCCATTTCAACGCCACAGACTCCTCCTCCTAATCTTCCATGCCCACCAAATTGATGTATTTTTCTAAATAACCTCTCGACATCGCAAGGATTTTCACCAAGTAATCTGCTTTTGAGCATCAANGCATATCTTGCGCTAGCCCCGTCTCTAACTTCTCCTAATCCAACTAAGCCTTGATTTGTATATAGTTTTATAATTGGCCATCTCCAATTGTTTTCCCCTACTATTGCAACTCTTAGGTCAGTTATTTTTAATTCACTGGGCTTGGAATTTGTGCTTACATTGTTCATGATCACCTTTCTAAATATTGCATGTTGACACTTTAGGATCTTATTCTGAGTTTGCTATAAAATCAACGAATGGAAAGTTGGTTATTTTTTGCGTTATTAAGTACTTTTTTGTTTGCGCTGGTAAGTACTTTTGATAAATACGGTGTATACGATAAGTCCAACATATCCAATCAAGTTTTTTCTATGTATGTTGGATTTAGCAACCTTGTTGTAGGTATATTAATGCTTATAATATTTGGNTTTGATTCTTTCTTAAATATATATTCATTTGTTGGNCTNGGNGTCGGTTTTATTCAAGGANTNGGACTTATAATTCTATTTTGGGCTTTGCAGAAAAATGACGTAACTAGAGTGATGCCTGTTTGGTCTTCATACCCAATCGTAGTTCTATTAATATCGCTAACATTTACATCTGAAGAATTGGGGTACCTTCAGATTGCTTGCATGATGATTATAGTCGCAGGTAGTATATTTTCTTCTACCAGCATGAAATCTTATTCAGTTAAGATTAATTATAGGAATCTAATGATTCTTGNTTTTGGAATGACTATTTTCGCCATTTCTCAAGTCATAAATAAACAGGTTGTTCAAAATATTCCTGTAACCCAAGCTTTTGGGTTGAGAGGAATAGGGGTTGTTTTNTCTCTCTCTCTTCCTTTTTGTACAAAGACTAACCTAAGAGAATTTCGCTCTTTTATTATTAATTGGCGTCTTAGTAGGTATCTTTTTTTTGCTGAGACTATTTTAGCTACTTTTGCGTATTTAACTATGCTATTAGCTCTACTGACTGGCCCTGTATCACTAATATCTGCTGTGTCTGGCGCTCGACCTATTTTTATATTCTTGATTTATTGCTTGCTATCTATTTCTCCTGTTCACATAAAAGAAGATTTTAATAAAGGAGCAGTACTACTAAAAGCTATTTCTGCTATATTTGTTTCAATCGGAGTAATTGCCCTTGGTATCACATAGAAAAATAGAGAAGATTAACGTTGCACAAATAGGAACTAGGCATGGACACGCTACATCTGTCCTTATAACACTTCTTAACAACCCTTTGGTAAGCTTAAAAGGTTTATATGAACCTAACTTAGAAATAAGAAAGTCTCTTCGCTCTAAAAAGGATTATCCGTGGGATCATATTAATTTTTTTGATAGTGAAGATGAACTGTATAGAGAAGATATTGTCGCTGTAGCTTCTGAAGGCGCAAACGAGGAATCTTTGCAGCAAACTTTCGATCTATTACAAAATAATAAGCATGTTTTTTATGATAAACCAGCAGGAGAAAATTTTTCATTATTCAAAAAATGTGTTGAATTAGCTGGCAAGAAGAATCTTCGCCTTCAACTTGGTTACATGTTTAGAAATCATCCAGGTTTTATGCTTATTGATGAAATAGTTAAAGCTGAAAGAATTGGCAAAATATTTTCAATAAGAGCACATATGTCTACCAATATAGAAGAACAAATGAGAAGACAAATCTCTGTACATCGTGGTGGAATATTCTTCGATCTTGCTGGTCATATGCTCGACCAAATTGTTCATCTAATAGGTAAACCTAAACACATTACAAGTTTTATACGTAAAGACATTACTGACACGCCAAACTTTTTTGACAATACTTTATGTGTATTCGAATATTCAGATTGTTTGGCCTCTATAGATATAGCATCCGGAGAGCCTAGCCCTATGGCTAGGCGCTTTGAAGTCTATGGNACTAAAGGTAGTTTGATAATGGAGCCTTTTGAACCGGCTCAAACAGTGCGAATAAATATCCCAAAGGAGAATCCTAATGAACTGTATATACCTTTAAGAGATAAACCAAGATATGTTGATGGATTCGATAATTTTATCAGATCTGTTAAGGGAGAAATTACTCCAGAGAGAACACTAAAACATGAACTAGACGTACAAGAGACCCTTCTCAAGGCTGTTGAGTTGATATAGGGTATTTACAATGATTTCTGTATTCAAAAAATCTAATTCACCTTTTTCGAAACTCTCTAAATTAGAAAAAAAGATAGTCCGAGCTTGGTGTATGTATGACTGGGCTAATTCTGGTTTTTATACAAGTGTAGTTTCGGCAATAATGCCAGTATATTTTGTAGCTTTATACAAAGAAGAAATGGGTTCTGGAGCAGTTTTCTTTGGCTTTCAATTTTCAGCCTCAGTAGTCTGGGCACTGACTGGTGCATTAGGAACTTTTATCGTCGCACTAAGTAGCCCAATTTTTGGCATTATAGCTGATCGTGCTGGACTGAAAAAAAAGCTTCTTACTATTTTTTGTGNAGCTGGATCTTTGTGCACTCTCTTACTTTTTTTCTCTGCGTATACTGCAACTCCATGGCTATTTAGTTTAGCTTTTTATTTTCTTTCTGCTATAGGCTTTGCTGGTGCTAACGTTTTTTATAATTCACTCCTACCCCACATTGCTCCTGAAAACTTACTAGATGATGTCAGTAGCAGAGGTTATGCTTATGGATATTTTGGAGGAGGATTACTTTTATTGGTTCATGTCATATTCCTTATTTTCTTTGACTATTCTGATATTGCTATAAGATCTTGTCTTGCATCCACTGGGCTGTGGGCATTTGGTTGGGCTTTATGGACAATCTTAGTAGTACCAGAACCACCNATAAAAAACCCAGATTCAGATAAATTCAAAATATCTCGATCTATTTCGAATGCCTTTAGACAATTAAAACANACTGCAGGAGAATTCAGACAATTTAAAACGCTACTTATATTTTTACTTGCTTTTATAATTTTTAATGATGCAATACAAACAGCATTAGGAATAGCAGGAGCATTTGGACTTGATGTCTTAAGGATTTCCCCTGAAACTAATATCCTTACAATTTTANTNGTTCAATTTGTTGCCACTCCAGGTGCAATATTTTTTGGTTATTTGTCTAAAAAGATTGGAACCAAGAAAGCCCTTACAAGTGCGGTCCTCGGGTGGGGAGTAATCACCATTTTAGCAGTAGGATTTGCTCCTTTAAATTTATCCGAACATTCACAATATGATTATCAATTAGAATATGACAGTAAAAGTTCTTCTTATCAATTATCAACTAAACCTACACTTTCTGACACTAATAAAAATGAAATTGAATGGGCAAATATTAATCTAGTTTTTTTGAGTAAAGACTCACTAACTGTTGACGAAACCTCCACTTTCATTGAAAATTTTTCATCGGAAAATTGTCGTTTTAGTGCCTCAGTATCTAGTGGTTCACTAGATGGATTGACTTCAATCTGTGATAATCATCCTTCAAAACTTAATGATAATTTCATTGATTTATGGCCACGATTTTTACGATCAATACTCTGGATGCCTTTAGGATTTAACCAAGATATGCAATTTCTTATGTTAGGTATAGGAGTAGGTATTGTTATGGGCGGCTCTCAAGCCCTTGGTCGCAGCATGTTTGCGTACATGGTTCCTAAATCTCGAAGTGGTGAATTTTTTGGATTTTTCTCCTTTTCTTGGAGGGCTGTTTCTGTTATTGGACCATTAACTTATGCTTTAATTGCTGGTTTCTNTACTCCAAGAACTGGGCTGATTTCTCTGGCAGTTCAAATTTTTGCTGGTGTTATTATACTGCGATTCGTAGACATTGAAGATGGTAGAAAAGTAGCTTTAGAGCACGACAANGCATCCTATAAAGTCAAATAAATTTTATAGCTTTATCTGGCCAGTTTACAGTCATTGCTGTGGCACCTGCCTTTAACATTTTTTCAACGTCAGAGAGTACTTGAGCTCCCCAAGCACAAATCGTTATTTTATTTTCTTGTAATGACTCCTTTAAATTGTCCTTTTCCCAGAAATCTGAATTAACATTTGGTATGTACATATTAATATTATTATCTAATAGCAACTCCAAAATATTCTTTGGTGTGTTTGATTGAGAATCTATCAACCATCCTACATTAAATTCAGGGGCTAATTTTTTTGACATAATTACTTGTTTGTAGTGAAAAGAAGTCAAACTAAAACCTGGCATAGAGTACGGCTTCTTTGAATAATTCTTNCCCCATCCGGCCTTTTTAATTGAATTCAGTACAATTTCTGCTAAATGATTTTCATTAGATTTAAGTTCTATTTGAAAATGGACAGAGTTTGAATATTTAGTTAGTACTTCGTCTAAAGTAGGAATTTGTTCATCAGAGAAGGTGTCATTAAACCATGAACCTGCGTCAAATCTTTTTAATTCGTCAAGTGTAAAATCTTTTAAGTTCCCTTGGATATTTGTTGTTCTTTCAAGGTGGGTATCGTGAAAAATAACAGGAACATTATCTTTTGATAGCTGCACATCGAATTCAATTATCTTAAAATTATTATTAATCGATTCTTCAAAACTAGCGATAGTATTTTCTGGCGCTCTTGAAGAGAATCCTCTGTGTGATATTAACTTCATTTTTTATATTAAGCTTAATTATTTTAAAAAATGATAATATATTATTTAAATAAAGTAATTTCTAATACTTTGGATAACTTTTGAATAATTTCAAGAAAATACAGAACATAAAGTGCGATAACTCNATTTTTATTGTTGCTTTCAANGGTTGGTCTGATGCAGCTGAAGGTGCTACTAGTGCTGCTCGTTCAATAATAAACCGCTATGATGCTGAAATGTTTGCTTCATTTGAAGATGAAGAATTCTTTGCATTTGCTAGAGAAAGACCTACAGTCAGAACCATAGGCAAAGACAGGATCATTGAATGGCCAAAAAATGATCTTTATTTTATACCATCTTTATTTGATGGAGATACATCTTTAGTAGTTTTAGATGGAACGGAACCACATTTTAAATGGAAGACGTTTTCACAAGAAATTTCTTCACTACTAAATTCCTTGAATGTGAAGGCTGTAGTATCTTTGGGAGCCTTATTAGATTCAATTCCACATACCAGAGGNGTTCAGACTACTGTTACAGGAGTTGACCAATATATGCCAAAAAATTTTACACAAAAAAAGATANAGCCTTCTCGATACGAAGGCCCTACTGGCATAACGTCAATTATACTNGATGATTTTAGAAAATTAGGTATACCAAGCATGAGCATTTGGGCTCATGCTCCTCACTATCTACAGAGCTCCCCCAACCCTTTAGTGTCACAAGCTTTACTGGAAGAATTGAATAAATGGCTTCCTCTCTCTTTTGATGTGAACAAGCTAGAGAAAAAATCACAGAAATATATTAAGGCCTTGGATAATGCAATTGCTCAAGACAATGAACTCAAAACTTACATCGAAAAATTAGAGTCTAAGTATGATTCAGCAATTATAGATTTTCCTCCTCCTAATGATGAAACTCTTTTGAAGGACCTAGAAAAGTTTTTGAAAACCCAACGAGGTAATGGCAATACTGAGTGAATAGATATCTTACATATTTCGAATGAAGATATCTATAGTTGGATCCAATTCTGATACTTTATTTCTACTTAACAGAATTTCCTTTTTAGGTCTAAAAGATATCGATGTTAGTGTTTTTAGTGACCATAAGATTCAGCGAAAACTAAAGAAAAACTTCCCTTTTATTGAGACTCCTTGGACNCTTAAAGACACTATAAGTGAATGTAAGATTATATTTCATAGTGTCCCACTTAAAGGACTTGAAGACTCATTTTTGAATTTGGAAAAAATATTGTCTACTGACATACCCATTATAGATTTTTCTTCTAACTCCACGATTTCTAAGTCCGTTGCAAAAAANATACTTTCTCATGATATTTATACTTCCGTTATTAATTGCATTTCCTTTGGAAAATTAAATTTCTCCTATCAAGAAGAAAAGATTCATATCCCTACTGTAGCTAACTCTGAATCTGATTCAAATTCACTTGAAAAAGTTAATAAATGTCTAAATAACTTTAAGATTTATTTTAAATTTATGGATCAAGTTGAACTTGATGAGATGTTATTTACAAATTATTATCTTCCAAATATCGTTTTATTTGCATTAAGAGATTATTTACACGAAAAAAATTCTGTTTTATTAAAAAGTATTAATAAAGAATATATAAGTAAATTAGATGATTTAATAGATTCCTCCATCGGACACGATCTCATTGATGATGTAGATTTTAAGGCTGAGTTAAGAAAATCTGTAGTTCGATTGAACAGCTACATTAATAAGACCATTGATCACGATAATACTTTTACTGGATCTAGCTATCAAAAACTTGATAGTATATTAAGTTCTAAATTTAATGAATATGAATTACCTTCTTCTAAAGACACTATTTTAAGCTATTTTTTTGGAGCTAAATTCGCAAAGTATATGACGAGCTGGGGGAAAATCAAAGATCCAGATGATTAAACTAAAACCAACTAAACACGCCAAGGGAACTATAGAGATTCCTAGTGATAAGAGTATCTCTCATAGAGCAGCGATACTTAATGCAATTGCATATGGTACTTCTCATATATCTAATTACAGCAATGGGGATGACTGTAAATCTACATTGGAGGTCATGTCTGCCCTAGGTGTCAATATAAAAACTGAAAAGCGCACCAATTCCCTTGATGTCACTATACTTGGCAAAGGGATAGAGGGGATGTTTAAACCCAACGAAATTCTTGACGCCGGTAATAGCGGCACTACTACTAGATTATTGTCAGGAATATTGGCATCNACTAACTTTGNATCTACTTTATCTGGAGACGAATCCCTCAATTCTAGACCAATGAAAAGAATAATTGCCCCCTTAGAGAAAATGGGGGCAATTATTGAAAGTAATAATTATACAGCTCCTTTAAAATTTTCCCCCTCTATATTAAAAGGGATAACTTACTTTATGAATGTAGCTAGCGCCCAAGTGAAATCTTGTATATTAATTGCCGGACTATTTGCCAATTCTTCCACCAGAATTAATCAACTTGCAATTTCAAGAGATCATACTGAAAGAATGCTGGAATCTATGGGTGCTGCATTAGAGATAAATGATTTGCAAATAGATATTTCTCCGTCTAGTCTTCGATGTATAGATGTAGAAATACCAGGTGATATTAGTTCTGCTGCTTTTTGGCTTGTTGCTGCCACTATTCATCCTAAAGGAGATTTAACACTTAGAAACGTTGGTATAAATCCTACTCGTAAAGGTGTCATTGATATTTTGAAGATAATGGGAGCCAATATTGAACTTTTTAATCATAGAAATATAGCTAATGAGCCAGTTTGTGATATTAAGGTCGTACACTCTCAACTTAGAGGAACTGAAATCTCTGGCGATATTTTGCCAAGCTTGATTGACGAAATTCCTATTCTTTTAATTGCCGCTGCAATGGCAGAAGGCTCTACTGTAATCAAAGATGCGAATGAACTGAGAATCAAAGAAACAGACCGTTTGTTTGCAATTTCAAAATTCTTTAAAAAATCAGGTATTGCACACGAATTATTTGAAGACGGCATGCTATTAGAAGGTAATGGAGAGTTTAGAGGAGGGAACTTCGAAAGTTTTGGTGATCATAGAATTGCAATGGCTATAGCTATCAGTTCTATTGTTGCCTTAGGAGAAACTGAAATTGATGACCACCAAGTTGCATCAGTTTCTTATAAGAATTTTTGGGAGGATCTATTTACTATATCTAAATGATATGTTTTCATCTCAAGATCAACAAAAAATATATGTTATATCGGGTCCATCGGGGGTAGGTAAAGATACTTTAATGGAGGAATTAAGTAAAAGGAATTCTGATTTGCACATTGCTATAACAGCAACTACAAGACCCCCTAGGTCTCTCGAATTGAATGCAGTAAATCATTATTTTTATGATGTAAATGAATTTAAGAAGTNGAANNAGAAAAAATGAATTACTAGAATGGGCTGAAGTTTACGGCAATTTCTATGGTCTCCCAAAATCTGAAATTAGTAATAACATTAATCGTGGAAAAAAAATTTTAGTTAGAGTTGATGTTCAAGGTGCATCTAGGTTAAAAGAGCTAATACCACAAGCAATCTATATATTTATTAGTCCAGAGTCTGAAGATGATCTTAGATCTAGGCTAAATTTAAGGCATGAAGATTCACCGGTAGAAATTGAAGCAAGAATTTCAAGATCACGATCTGAACTTGACGAAGCAGGTTGGTTTGATTTCATAATTGTTAATTACTCGAACCAAATTAATGATTCAGTTGAAGAATTAAGTAGAATAATAAGGTTGAAATAAATTGAAAATAATAATCGCACCACAAAGTTTTAAAGGTTCTTTGACGGCCAAACAAGCTGTCAAACATATTGCTGATGCAGTTCATGAAATTTTTCCAAAGTCTGAAATAGTTGAATTACCTATTGCTGACGGTGGTGACGGTACCTTGCAAACCTTAGTAGATGCCACTGGAGGAAAAATTAAAAAGACCAAAGTCTTAAATCCTTTAGNTATCAACATAGAATCAGAATGGGGCTTGCTTGGTGATAATAACAAAACTGCTGTAATTGAAATGGCCCGTAGTTCTGGTTTAGCACTTCTTGACCGAAAGCATCTTAACCCAATGATTGCTTCAAGTTATGGAACTGGCCAATTAATACTAGAAGCAGTAACCAATGGATGTGAAAAAATTATTTTAGGAATAGGCGGTAGTGCTACAAATGATTGCGGTGTCGGAGCAGCTCGGAGTGTTGGATTTAAATTTCTCGATGCCAAAAATCAGGCAGTTAGCAATGATGTTTCTACATTTAACAAGATTGTTAATATTGATAGATCCAGTGTTGATACTAGAATTGCAGGTATAGATTTTGAAGTTGCTTGTGATGTTACTAATACCTTGTGTGGAAAAGAAGGAGCCTCTTTCATTTATGGTCCCCAAAAAGGTGCCTCTCAATCTCAAGTTCAGATATTAGATAAAAGCTTAAAACATGTAGCATCAGAGATAAAAAAGAACCTAGGGGTTGATGTAATTGATTTAGAAGGAGGTGGTGCAGCAGGTGGAATGGGAGCAGGGATGGTAGCATTTTTTAATGCTAAATTAAGACCCGGAGTTGATATTATATTCGATGCTTTGGACGTNGAAAGGAAAGTAATGGATTCTGATTTAATAATTACTGGCGAAGGTCAATTCGATATTTCATCAACTTACAATAAAGCCCCAACTGCAATTGGGAAAATTGGAATGAAGTACAAAATTCCTACCATTGGTCTTTGTGGTTCTTTTGGCAACGGCTTTGAAAAACTAGATGAATTTGGTGTAATTGCGAAATCTTCTATCATCAATAATGTTTCTGATCTAGAAACAAACATGAAGAATGCTGGCAACCTTTTAACGATTGCCGCAAGAGAACAGCTAAAAGCAATTAGATTAGGTATGAATCTATGACACTATATGACGTATCGATTATAGGCGGTGGTATTATAGGTTTTGCTACAGCTCTTGGAATTCAAAAAAAAAATCACAAGCTCAAATTATGTATTATTGAGAAGGATGACGTAGTTTCTAATCATCAAACTGGCCATAACAGCGGAGTAATACATTCGGGAATTTACTACAANCCTGGATCTTTAAAAGCNAATTTTTGTGTTGAAGGAAGAGTCAGTATGGCAAAATTCTGCCAAGAAAATAATTTAAAGTATGAAAAATGTGGAAAATTAATCGTAGCTTATACAGAAGAAGAAATTCCTAGACTTGAAGCTCTATTTGAGAGAGGAGTTGCTAATAAAGTTGAAGGATTAGAAATAATTGAACGTGAAAGAATTAAAGAAATTGAACCCCATGCTGCTGGTATTAAAGCACTTTATGCTCCGAATACNGGGATAGTTGATTATCGAGAAGTTACTGAGAAATTTGCTCAAATAGCTTTAAAAAATGGTTTAGATATTAAATTGAGTACAGAATTTGTTGGTTCTATAAATGAAAATGTTCAAATGAAAAGTCATATATTAAAGACTACTACTGGTGACATTGAAACTAAACTAACAATTAACTGCTCTGGCCTTCAATCAGATCTAGTTGCAAAGATGATGGGAGTTTATCCAAATCTTAAAATCATCCCTTTTAGAGGGGAATATTATAATTTAAAACCTGAAAAAAAAGATCTTGTCCAAGGTTTGATTTATCCAGTTCCTGATCCTGCTTTTCCTTTTCTTGGAGTACATTTTACTAAAACTGTCCATGATGGTCTCATTGAAGCAGGCCCTAATGCTGTTCTTGCTTATGCAAGAGAAGGATATAAAAAGACAGATATAAATCTTAAAGAACTTTTTTCAACCATTACTTATCCGGGCTTTGTTAGATTCGCATTGCAGAATTGGAAGACTGGCGTTAGTGAAATTAACCGATCTTTTAGAAAAAAAGTTTTTGTTAAAGATCTTCAAAAAATGATCCCAGAGATTAAATCTTCAGACGTATATTCTGGTGGTTCAGGAGTTAGAGCTCAAGCAATTAGTAATGATGGCAAAATCATTGATGATTTTGCCATAGAAGTGAAAGAGAAATCCATACATGTTTTGAATGCTCCATCTCCTGGCGCTACCTCTTCAATAGTCATTGGTAACTATATAGCCGATTTAGCATTAAAACATTTTTCTTCTTGACTAATATATTGGATAGTTGTTTAATCATTTGTATTAGCAACTTAATCACTTTTGAGTTCAGGGAATCGGTTTAAGTCCGAACGGTTTGCGCCACTGTTAAACAGAAGACTAAGGTCACTGGTAAGCTGGGAAGGCCTCAGTCAAATTATTGTAAAAGTCAGGAAACCTACTCTTAGTGTTTCAAGAAAGGTTTTCGCAATAAAAACTGTAATCACCGTTTTATTGTGCTGTTNGGATGATTAACACACAATTAACAACAATTAGGCATATATCTCTTAANGCTAAAATTATCTTTTTGGTTCCAATATTGTCTTTTATTGGCCTAGTACTTTTCATCCTTTCAATAAGTATTGGACCAGTAAATATCTCTTTTTATGAGACTATCTCAATATTCACAAATGGCTTCCTCGTAGATCTTGATGTTGATGAAGTCAANAGGCAAGTAGTTACTAACATTCGACTNCCAAGAATCTTAATTGCTTTACTTGTAGGCTNTGCCCTATCAGTTTCAGGCGCCACCCTACAAGGAATATTTAGGAATCCAATGGCTGACCCAAGTATTATTGGTGTTTCATCTGGCGCTGCTACTGGAGCAGTAGTAACGATGGCCCTTGGAATTTCTAGTTCATCGATTTTTTTATTGCCTCTTTTTTCTTTTCTTGGAGGTATTTCTGCAGCTTTGTTAGTTTTTGCCCTAACAAGAGTATCCA
Source organism: Dehalococcoidia bacterium (assembly GCA_002700125.1). Lineage (GTDB taxonomy): Bacteria > Chloroflexota > Dehalococcoidia > Lucifugimonadales > Lucifugimonadaceae. The sequence goes on along the minus strand of PACM01000029.1, from coordinate 13,473 downwards.
CTAGTAACTCTAATATGTCTTTTATCCTCTCTGGTCTAGCGATAGCAACATTTCTCAATTCAATCATTTCTTTGATCCTAGTGAGTACTAGAGAGTTTGGAGAACTTACAGCTATCCTTAATTGGCTAGCTGGAGGTCTTCAAGATACTAGATGGGACCACGTATTTATAATGTTACCAATATTTGTATTGTGCATGCCGTTTTTCCTATTTTATTCTCATAAGATCAACATCTTGTCCTTATCTGATGATTCAGCATCATCATTAGGATTAAACGTCCCAAGGACACGATTAGTATTTCTAGTGCTTACAACACTTTTGGTTTCAATATCTGTTTCAGTATGCGGAATTATAGCTTTTATAGGTATAATGATTCCTCATATTGTTAGGCTTATTACAGGCCCTGACAATCGGATTGTAATACCAATTTCAGCAATTTTTGGAGCTGTATTTATTCTTGCCGCAGATTTTATATCGAGAACGGTTATGGTTCCTCACGAAATAAGGCTTGGAATAATAACTAGTTTCATAGGTGCTCCGTACTTTATATTTCTAATAATTAAACAAAGAAAAATTATTATTGAAAGATAATTCAATGTATAAATACCTTCGAATCTTTTATTTAATATTTTTGAACCTTCTAATTTTTGTGGGATGCACTGAAGTCATAGAAGAAGTCAAAGTTATAGAAGAAGTCAAAGTTATAAAAGAAGTCAAAGTAGTAGAAATAAGTGAGTTACTAAATAGCGTCAATGGTATTGTAGATCCTTATAATCTTGAATGGCCAAGATCAATAATAGCTCTCAATGGATTGGTTGAAATAAAAGAACAGCCTGAAAGAATATTAACCATATCTGTGGGCCACGATGAGATGCTTTTAGGTTTTGTTGATACTAAGAAAATTGTTGCTACTTCAAGTTTTTCACAAGATCCAAATAGCAACGTCTTTGAAATCACTAAAGGATTACCAATAATAACATCTGAAATCGAAACTATTATCGCCCAAAATCCTGATATAGTTTTTGCCGANCCTTATGCAAAAATAGCTTTAATTGAAACTTTAACTGAAATCGGAATAACAGTTATCCAAACTGAGCTTCATAATGATACTAACGGGAGGATCGATGATATCCTCTTGGCTGCTTACGCAACAGGAGAGCTTGAATCCTCTTTTGAATTAATAAGTNTAATAAGTAATAAAGTTAATTATATTAATAATTTCAAAAGGAAAATTCCTAAAAATGAGACTAAAAAAGTATTAGCCGTAACTTATTATGATGCATATTGGGTTGGTGGTGAAGGCTCAACAGAGGGAAGTATTATAGAATTATCTGGTGGAGTTAATGTAGCAGCTCAAGCTGGAGTTGTCTCTAACAATATGATAACGAAAGAAGTTCTCATTTCCATGGAGCCCGATGTGATAATCATTCCTCAATCTGTAAAATGGGGAGGTCAATCCTTTTATGATGACCTTAAATCAGACGAAACCCTTAAAGAAATCCCAGCAATTAAAAATAATGAAGTATATAGGGTTCCAGCAAAATATTTTACAACTCTCTCACATTGGAACATTAGAGGGGTCGAAGAACTGATGAAAATATTATGGAATGACCCTAAGTTTGATTTAAATTTGGAGATATTTGGTGACTTTAAACAATGTCTACAATGTGATTTTTACGAAAATTAAAAAAAGAGATGATTTGAATTTAGAATTAACCAACATTACTTATATAAAAAATAAGAGAACAATTTTAGATAACATAAATCTCAATTTTAAGGGTTATTGTAACGGTATTTTAGGTCCTAATGGATCAGGCAAATCAACTTTACTAAAAATTGCCACTGGCATTATCAANCCGACTTCTGGAACTGTTAAAGTTGGATTTAGAGATTTGACTTCAATTACAAGAGGTGATTTATCAAAATTGATTACTTATATACCTCAAGATCGAGANAANATATCTGGTTTCACTGTATTNGAATATGTAGAATTGGGTCGTTATCCTTATAGAGAAATATTTGGCTCTACAAGTCAAAATAGTAAAGTAATTATTGATGAATGTTTGAATACTGTAGGTTTAATTGATCGTTCAGAAGATTTAGTAAATCATCTTTCAGGTGGTGAAATGCAGATACTAAGAATAGCAAGAGCGCTTGCCCAAAGAACAAAAATTATATTATTTGATGAACCTACTTCTAACTTAGACCTAAAAAACTCAAGAAAAATATCAGATATTATTTCTCATCTTTCTGAATTAGGAGCTATAACTTTAATTGCTAGCCATGACATCAGATTTATTAATCAAGTCTGTGATAATGTAGCTTTGATTAAATCCGGAAAATTGTTTAAATTAGGCANGCCAAATCAAGTCATTAATAACAAAAATATAATCGATGCTTATGATTTAAGTTANGATTTTAAAGAATTTTTTTAACCGCTCTATCATTGAGGGCTAGTAGTTCTAACATTTCAAAAGTGTATATTCCGGATGTAGAACAAGGATCAGCGTTTGACCATAAGAATTGATAGGCGTAATTTCCTATTTCTAAATGATCAACGATAAATATATCTTCAGGGATAGAATTCACATTGAGTATTTTTCTACCTGTCATTTCTTCGACACAGTTAGCACAAGGACATTGTAATCTTAAATATTTATATGGATATAGGTACGCCCTAGTTTTATCGAATTCTAAGATGAGTCCATCATCGCCCATTTCTATATTTGTTGGTATATTCACCTTGTGCCTTTCAGTATCAATATTATATTCTAAAATATAATTATTAAATGTATTAATATATTTTTATGGCTGATAAATATACAGTAGCAATTGTTGGAGCAGGCGGAATTTCTAGTGCTCATGTTGCTGGATATAACAAAAACAAAGAAGATGTNGTGATTGAAGCTATAGTGGATCCTATTGCAAATGCCAGAAAAAATTTTCAAGATGAATATTCTGTTAAGCATGCATATTCTAGTATGGCAAATCTGTTTAACGACTTTGTTCCAGATATAGTCAGTATTTGTACTTGGCATTCTTTGCACCATGAACAGACAATCGAAGCAGCTGAAGCTGGTGTAAAAGCTATAATTTGCGAAAAACCAATGGCTATTGGGTCTGGACCTGCTTCGATGATGATTGAGGCTTGCAATAAGAATGATGTCAAACTTGTTGTATCGCATCAAAGACGATTTACCCCTGGTTGGGAGAAAGCCAAGCAATTGGTTGAACAAGGATTGATCGGCCAACCGATGTTTGTTGAATTGAAAGCTCTAGAAGGATTATTGAATTGGGCAACCCACAATATTGACGGCTCACGCTTTATTATTGGTGATCCAAAAACTAACTGGGTTTTTGGTGCTGTTCAACGCACAACAAATAAATATGAAAGAAATACACGAATTGAAGATTCATGCATGGGATTGATTCATTACAAAAATGATGTCCAGGCTTTCATTCAATCTGATCTAAAAAATTATGACTTTGAATCAAAATGGGCAACTAATCACCCAATATTTATAAGAGGTGAAAAAGGCGCTTTAGATATTTCTGAATATGAAGTTAAATTTCTTGGAGGTAATTCATCTGGATGGAAAACGATTCCTGCTGACGTACCTAAAGAACTCATTGAACCCATTGGCGGAGAAACTAACGGCAAATTAGTTTCAGAATTAATTCAATGGCTAGAAGGTGGACCTGAACATAGGTGCTCAGGAGTTAAAGCTAAAGAAACCCTTGATATCATGATGTCAATTTATCAATCTGCCCGGATTAATGAGAAAGTTATATTTCCCGTCAAAGAAAATGATTATCCTCTAGATTTAATGTTTGAAGAAGGAAAAATTCCTTTAAAGACCTTTGAAAAATATGATATTAGAGGATTTCTAAATAGAAGTGGTATTGATGAAAAAGATTATAACCGTCTCAAAAGTCAAAACTTAAGCCATCACGAAATAATGCGTCAGGTCAAAAGAAGCTGATCATTGTATTTATTATCTATATTGACTCTCTGGGTTCCACATATCTGGATTTGACCCTATGTAGTTTTTAACTGGTTCAGTTAATTTTGAAAACTGATCCAGTACATCACGTTCTAATTTAATTTCAAAGGTAGGCTTGTTCAGTTTGACCTCTTCTGCATTTCTAGCTCCTATTAGCATAGAAGATATTCCTTCTTGATTTTTAAGCCATCCTAAAGACAAGACAGCAGGAGGAATATTAATCTTTTCAGCTAGTTGATTTACTTGTCTTATTGCGTCAAATAAAACAACTTCACATCCTTCTTCATTATGTCTACACAGAGGTGAACGTGTTTTGTGGAATAAGCGACTTCTTGATACTCCATCAGGAACTTCATCAGGTGAGTTATATTTCCCAGCAAGGAGTCCTTGTCCTAGTGGACTATAACATATTATTCCTGTTGATTTTGCGATACATAACGGCTTGATTTCAAACTCTATAGCTCTCCAAATTCCATTATAAGGTAGTTGGTTTGCTACTACTTTAGTTAAACTAAGTATTGCCTCTAGGTCCAGAATGCCAAAGTTACTTACTCCTATGGANCGTATCTTTCCTTCTTCAAGGATTTTGTTGAGTTCATATACAGTGTCTTCAATATTGATGTCATGATTTGGCCAATGAATTTGATAGAGATCTATGTATTCTGTTTTTAATCTTTTCAAGCTATCCTCACAAGCTTTTCTTAAATTTGTGGGTTTTAGGTCTGCGGGAGGAACTTTTGTTGCAATAACTGCCCCATCACGATTTCCTTTTAAGGCTTCTCCAAGAACTTCTTCGGAGCGNCCATCACCATAACCGGGTGCTGTGTCAAAAAAATTAATTCCGTTTTCTAAGGAACTTGCTACTGCTGCAATTGAATCTGAATCTTCTTGGTGGCCCCAAATATCTCCGCCCGCAAAAGGCCAACATCCAAGNGCAAATTGTGAAACTTTAATATCTGTATTTCCTAAGTTTATGTATTTCATAATTATTTTTAGAATAAACTTCTGCTTTGACCTCCATCAATGTTTATACAAGCACCTGTTATTGTGAAAGCTAATTTAGAAGATAGAAAAGCTACCATATCCCCCACTGGTTCAGGCTTTCCAAATTCTCCCATAGGCATATTATCTTCTATAAATTTATCTACTTCATGNCTTTCACTTGTTCTAACGAATTTCTCCCACGAGCCTCCATCNTGTTTTATTGAACCAGGAGCTATTGAATTAACAGTGATTCCTGTATTTGCTGTTTCGATTGCTAGATGTTTTGTAGCGGCAATTAGGCTTGCCTTTGATGACATGTAACTTGAACTTTTTCCNCCAAGTTCTCTCCCGAAAATTGAAGCAATATTTATAATTCTTCCCCACCTTCTTTGGATCATGCCACTTGAGACTATTTTCATTAATTTCAAAGAAGCCCAGAAATTAATGTCGAACACGTTTTCGTAATTTATGAGGTCATCATTTATTAAAGAATCTGATCCAAGAGAACCTCCAACGTTATTTACTAAGATATCAATTGGCCCTAACTTGTCTTCAACTGTGTTTATAAGAGTTTCTAGTGATGAATAGTTATTATTAATCTCTGATACAACGCCAAAACTTTTTATCTTCAGAGAATNCAATTCATTATCGATTCTTTCTACNCTTTTCGTACTTCTAGCGCAGTAACTTACATTAACGCCTTCTCTTGCCAATGATCGCACTGCAGCTAGTCCTAGTCCTCTGGTGCCACCTGTAACAAAAGCATTTTTTCCGGATATATTTAGATTCATTAGACTCCTAATAAAGTTATAACAAAATTCATTATAACAAGTTGAAAAATCATTTCACTAGGTAGGACACAAAAAATTGTAACTAAAAATACTTTAGTATACGGTGCTGTAACTTTTTCTTTATTATAACCAAAAGATACATAAAGTGACTTTGCAATAAGCACCAATACATAAATGACTGATGCTGCAAGTATTATGTCACTAAGAGNGCGATAATCTCTTATAACTGGCAGAACAGCTATAAGACCAAGGATACGAGGCATTTGTGCAATAGACATTAATTTTAAGTGTCTTACAAAAGTAAGTCTATTAGTTTGAGGATTTTTATTGANACCCTCATCCGTAATTCGATAGATGGTTGCTAATAAAACAATTCCTACTATAAAAGTTATGTAAAAAATGAATAAGTTTTTAACAATTTGTATTAAAAAAGATATCGNCGCTTCAGNTATACTGAACGGCCTGGCTCCTTCTGGTTGTAAATAAGGGAGGGCAGCTCCGCAAAGACAAGATATTATTAGTACGAAAAAAGATATAAATAAAAAGTTTTGTTTAGAAAATATATCTTCTAGGCAATCATTTTGAAGCCTTGCNGCACCTAGAATTGTTTTCAGCATTAAATATGATTTTCAACTTTTGCGGATATAATACTCTCAGATACTGCGCCAACTATTTGTTCTACAGGACTACCGTTTTTAAAAATCAATAGGGTTGGGATAGACCTTATTCCAAAAGTTGACGATGTAACTGGGTTTGAATCTACGTCTAATTTACCCACTTTTAGCTTTCCTTCGAAATTATTACTGATATTTTCTACTGCAGGAGCAATCATTTTGCAGGGACCACACCATTCAGCCCAAAAATCTACCAGTACTACCGTTTCGGATTTAATAACTTCATCATTAAAATTATTATCATTTAACTCTAACAAAGTGCTCACCTACTACCTTTCTTGTTTCAAGATTGTAACTTTATCATTTTTCAAATTTGGTACAAGCATTGACCAGTCTTTTATTCCAGAGTTTTGCATGTCGTATGCCATTTTTCCAAAAAGGGTTGTTACTGAAACGGAGTTTGACAAGTTAATGCCTTTTTTAACTATTCCAGTATAAAGAACTTTATTTTCTAGATTCTTTAAAGTTATTTTTTCTCCTTCTGCAAGATTATTTTGTTCAAATAAATCGCTACTCACCTCTATTTGTATATTATCTGTAATTTTATTCATGCCTTCAGTTGCTTTTATTTTAATTTCTTGACCTTCTTTAATTAGTACTCTTCCTTCATATAAATCAGCAGTTCCGTTTAATTCAGGCAAGCTGTAAGTTTTATTATTAGTAATGAAAGCAGGCGTAATTTCTTGTGATATCAGTTTGCTTTCTTTTTTGATTTCATTAATTTTAATCTTTGAAAAGCTCGGTACGTCTTTAGTCATATTTGTAAATAAATCTTCAAACGTATCAAAGTTCGAAGAAGTACTGCCCTTCAGTTTTCCCAGATCTCTCATTATTTGCCATACTTCTTTCGTATCTCCTTTAGTATTTATTGAACTATTTGTAAACTGCATACGACCTTCAATATTTATGTAAGTGCCTTCACGATTGGAATAATTTGTTACTGGAAATACAAGATCATAATTTTTCGATAATGGTGTATTTGCACTAGTAAAAAGAACTTTATATTTGGCGCTATTAATTTTTGTATTTTTTTTCAAATTTTCTTCTGAAGCTCCGTCATTAAAAACTATCGCCAGATCTAAATCTTTTATTTTTGATTGTGGCTTGCTATTTCTTTCCGACACAGAATCAAAAGTTTTATTTATTCCGTTATGGAGTGCTCCGATTTGATTTGCTCCGTCAAATAAAGGAAATAATCCAGCCTTTTCATTTGTAAGATTGCCCGTAAAATTAACTAAATTAAGTAAAGCTGCTAAATAACTATTTTTTTTCTCTGTTGTATCCAAAAGATCAGTACCAAATATAAATGACGTGGTGCCCTTTGTTAGTATTGATGAGAGATAATTCAAATCTTCTTCTGCTTTTTCAGGATCTTTAGAAATAATTTCTTGGTTTATTATTTTTGCCCTGTCAAAATCAATTAAGTTTTCTATTGTTACATCTAAGTTGGCAACATTATTTTTTCTTACCTCTTCCGCTTTATCAGTAATTACTTTGCTAAGAGAATTCAGGAGCGTGCCAATATTGTCAGGATGCAATCTAAGCCATTTGTTAGCGTATCTAGTCATTTCAGTTTCTCGTGGATCAATGACTATTATATTCTTGTTATTTCGTGCAGCTTGCTTTACATACATTGCCAGAATATTTTGTTTTTCTGATGGATTTCCTAACAGAACGAAAATATTGTCACTATCTCTTAAAGAGCTTAGTTTTCCTTTTCCAGACGCACGTCCTGTAGCTTGATATAAATTTTCAAATATTTCTTGCGTTGAGTTTGTAGTTAGATCTATATCTTGTATGCCAAATGTTTTTTTTATAACGATGTTTGATGCATAGTAATCTTCGTTAGTAGATCTAGGACTGTGTAGAACCATTGAATTTTGCTTATTGGATTTCTGAATTACCTTAAAGAGCTCTTTAAGACCCGAATCGTAAGAAATTTGACTATTTCTTTTTTTAGAGTAAACATTCTTGATTACTTTTTCATTGACATAACTATACCCAAACTTGCCTCTCATGCAGGCTTGCCCTTCGTTAGATTCACCGGCTAGATCACCAACTACTCTGATCATTTTATCGAATTTATTTGTTTCTGATATAAATTGGCAGCCTACAGGACAATTTGAGCAAATTGTGGTTGATTTCTTTTCTTGTTTTTCCCATTTATAATCTCTTTCGACTAATGCCCCTGTAGGGCATACGTCAATGCAAGCTCCACAGAATTCGCATCCAGATTCAAGAAGAGAGTTGCCTGCAGCGGTACCTACTATTGCTATTCCCGATCTTTGTTTTAAAGCTAATGCATTATCTACCCTAGTTTCATCACAAACTCGAACACATCGTACACAAACAATGCAAAGATTATAATCTCTGTCATAAAAAGGGTCATCTGAATGTATTGGTAGATTTCGATTGTTATAAGTCAAAGGAGTCGTAGTGTCTAACTCCGTACTCCTAATTGTGTCCTTCAATTCACAGCGTTCATTTTTTGGACAAGTTGTACATCTATCTGTAACTGAGACGTGCCTTTGGCAGACATCTTGAGGGCCGCAAAGTTCTATTCTATGGCAAGTAAGGCAACCATGAGGATGTTCACTAATTAATAAGTCCATAATGCCTTGCCTCAAATCTTTAATGTTCTCATTTGATGAAGTAACAATCATGTTTTCTGAAGCTGGTGTTGTACAAGAAGCTTGAATTGATTTTCTACCATTAACCTCTGTTTCTACGACACACATTCTACACGCACCGTAAGGTTCAAGGGTTGGGTGATAACACAAATAAGGTATGTATCCACCATGATCCATTACTGCTTGAATAATAGTTTGACCAGGTTTTGCACTTAAGAACTTTCCATTGAAGTTGAAAGTAATAGTTTTTTTATCATTATCTAGAGTCGTCATTATGGCCTGGTTCTTGTTGGTAATATCATTTTACCTGAAACTCTTGGAGAAGGTTGGCTGCTAACTTTTACGGCTTCATCAAACTCATCTTTGAAATATTTTAATGCCGAAGATATAGGGTTATAACCTAATTGTCCATGTCCACACAAGGATCCTGTTTTCATGCTGTTTCCTATCCTAGCCATTACGTCAAGGTCTTTATCATTCGGTATAGACATGCAAATTCTCTCTAATATGTCCAGCATATGTGTGTTACCTAATCTGCAGGGGAAACATTTACCGCAACTTTCAAATTGATTAAAAGCAATTAAATTTCTAACTAAATCTACGACATCAGTCGATGTATCACCAACTATAATCCCACCTGATCCTAGAATTGCTCCAGCTTTAGCCATCTCGTCAAAATCTATCTTAATGTTGAAGTCTGAAGCACCAAGTATTCCACCTAGTGGGCCTCCTGTTTGAAGGAGTTTTATATCATTTATTGAAGAAGACCCTCCTCCAACATTTTTTAATAATTCTGAAATGGTCATTCCCATTTCTATTTCGTACATTCCGGGTCTTTTTATATGCCCTGACAAACAAATTATTGCAGTCCCTGTACTGTTGCCTGATCCTAGTTTTTTAAATTCACTTGATCCGTTGTTGATAATTGATGGTATGTAAGCAAGAGTTTTGACATTGTTAATGTTGCTAGGTTTACCCCATAAACCGAAAGCTGCAGGAAATGGTGGTTTAAACCTAGGCATTGCGCGTTTTCCTTCTATTGCTTCCATAAGAGCGGTTTCTTCACCAGCAACATAAGAATCTCCAGTTAATGAAACTTCGACATCAAAGTTAAATCCTGTATCCATTATGTTTTCACCAAGAAAGCCAATTTCATATGCATCTTTAATAGCTTTTCTTGCCGACTCTATAGGTATTTCGTGTCCTTCTCTAATAAATACATGTCCATTACTTGCTCCTGTAGCGTAACCCGATAAAATTAATCCCTCGATCAACATATGTGGATCATTTTCTAAGATCCCTTTGTCATTAAAAGCTCCAGGGTCTCCTTCTTCACAGTTACATAAAATGTATTTAGTTTTACTATCAGACCCTGCAAGAAAACTCCATTTAACTCCGGTAGGGAATGCTGCACCACCTCGCCCCCGTAATCCAGAAGACTTAACTTCTTCAAGGGTCTTCTCTGGACTCGATTGGTTCAGTGCTTTATATAAGGCTTCATATCCTCCATTAGCAATATATTGCATTATGTTAGTTGGTGAAATATTGCCACAGTTTTTCGTGGCAATTCTTTTAGTGTGAACTAATGGTTCTATTTTATCTAATTCTGCAAATCCTATAATAGCTTTTTCACTATCGTTACAAATTTGTCCAAAAACAAACTCTTTTGCAATATCATTATTTTTAATGTGATCATTGAAAATTTTTGTTGCAATGTCTATATCGACATTATTATAGAATACTCTCACTCCATCTTCTTTTGTTATATCTACTAGAGGTTCTGCAAAAGACAACCCTAATGAGCCTACAAGATCAACTTTTACATTATCCATTGCTTTAGTTTTTTCAGTGAAATATTCAAATATTTCTTTTGCACCTGCAGCATAACCTGATGTTCCATATCCAACCCGCACCCAAAAATTATCGGCAGTTGTCAGATTGATCCAATCTGTTTGAGCTTTCTTTTTAATTGTCTTGAAATCCATTAAATATCGTTGATTCTGTCTTTTATTTCATTTATTGAAGTTTTACCGAACAATTTATGATCAATGGCACAGACTGGTGCATGTGCACAAGCGCCTAGGCATGTACTGTACCGTAATGTGATCTTGCCATCATCCGTTTCTCCTTCCTCGTTTATGCCAAGTAGTTTATGTACATCTTTAAGAAGCTTTTGTGCTCCCATCAAATGGCACGAAGGTCCCCAGCAGACATCAAGGGTAGACTTACCAGGTGGCGTGAAGCGAAAATTTGTATAAAATGAAGCTACTCCCCAAACATCATTAACAGTTTTTTTAGTATATTCTGCGATCAGTTGTATAGAGTTCTTAGGAATATAGTGAAACTCATTGCTAACAGCCAAAAGGCTTGAAAGAACAGTATGTGTTTTAGAAGGCTGATTTTTTATCACCTTGATTATAACTTCTTTCTGAGGCATTTTTAGTTCAACCATAATTTGATTATACTTCTTTTCTCAAGTAATTCAGTGAGTTATTAGGTTATTTTTTCTTTAGCCATTTGTAGATCTGCACTTAAGTCTCTTTTGATAGTAGGTTTCATTATTATAGTTTCTACAGTNGTCCTTTTAGCAAGTGCAGCGCACGTATAAATTACTTCAGCAAGATCCTCGGGTTGCATCATAGTAGAGCGAGCTGCTTTGTCTGGAATCAATGGTCTATTAGTAAGAATATCAGTATCGACTTCTGCAGGCATTATTGCTGTTGCTCTGATTCCTTGGTTTGAGAATTCTGCATTTATGTCTCCCATTAAATTTGTCACTCCAGACTTTGCGGCGCTATACGCAGCTCCGCCAAGCAATCCTGGATTTAATGCTGCCATTGAAGAGACGGTTATTATTGTGCCGTCTTGTTTTTTTATCATTGAAGGAAGAAATTCTTGACATAGCCTATAAACTGCTCTTAAGTTTATATTTAAAACGTCATCCCATTGATCTACTGGAATATGTGCAATGCTACGTACCGAGCTACTTGAACCAGCATTATTGACTAATATATTAACATCACCAAACTTACTAACTACTTTCTTGTGTAAGCTGCTTATTTCATCATTAGAAGAAATATCACACTTTATGTGAGATAAATTTGATCCATGTCTTCCAGCCATTTTTATAGTTTCAAAGAGTGCTTTCTCTCTTCTCCCTATGATTATTGTCTTATAGTCATTCTGTGCAAATTTTATTGCTGTTGCTCTTCCAATGCCACTTCCGCCTCCTGTAATCAAGCATAAAGAATCATTTTTCATTGTGTTCTCCTTTTTCAGTTATTAAAGATACTATTTCACCAGCAATTTTTACACTATAATTTGTGCCTCTGTCTTCTGGATATATTTGAGTTGTATTCCCAATATATAAATTCTTAATAGGGCTGACAATACTAGGTATTTTTTCTGAGTAATTTATTGGCATGATAGGCTGAGCAGCACTTACAGCGTTATAGACATAATCCTTTACCCATTCTGGTTTAAAATTCGGATTAATTTTTTTCATATGTAGCAGATAACGATTTAATAAAACTTCTTCTTTCTCTTTAAAGATTGAATCTTTATATGAAGCATAGTTTGTAATATAAACAATGTGGTTATCTTCGTATAATTTTTTATCTACCAAGTTAGTATGCTCTATTAAGCCTAGGAACGGAATTTCTTTATCTGTTACATTTATCCAATAGTATGGAGAAAGCTTATTCTTGAGTAATAATATGAAAACACTTGCCCCAAGATACTGAGCTGCCTTTAGCTTCGCAGTATAATTTTTATCAAAAGAAACCATCTTTAGTAATTCATAAGATGGNGCTGTACTGATTATTAAGTCTGTTTTGATTTTATTTTTTTTGTTNAGATNCTCAACAATTATCGAAGTGACCGAGCCATTTGCTTGATTAATTTTGATAACTTTTGAATTTAGATGTATCTTGCCCCCCATCTTTTCTATTTGATCTCTTAAAGTTGTAATCATCTCTTCAAATGAATTGTCCAGATAGCCCAATATTTCATTACCAAACCTATCTCGTGATGCAAAGCGAGTTTTCATTTTTGACCAAAACCAAGGCATACCAACTTGTTCATAAAATTCACCAAACTTCATTTCAAGTAGCGGTTTCCATACGGTTTCATAAATTTCTAATCCTGCGTATTGTTTAATCCATTCATTCGCACTAATATTTTCATAATCTTGCCACCGTTTCTTGTTTTGTAGAAATATACTTATCAAACCAAGTTTGATCCTATTTGGTAAAGAAAGGGGATAAAATTTCAGGAGGTCTGAAGGTGAAGAGAATGGAAAAAGTTTTCCTTGGGTAAATGTTCCTACGCTTGATTTATTCCAGCTTAATGACTTATTTAATCCTAAATCTGATAATAATTTTTGTATATAT
>PACM01000028.1 GCA_002700125.1 Dehalococcoidia bacterium | reverse complement strand
TTCCTGTCCTTGTTTTGATGGCCGCTATAGGACTTAGATCCTTGCCCGCAATAAGTCGTCTCTTAAACGCCGTCCAGAGAATAGGTCAAATGGCCCCATCAATTGATAATTTAAGCAACGAATTCGATAGAAAAGTGCCAATCCCAATATCGCCAAATACTAAAGCCAGAATATCTCCAGAGCCATTCGAGGAACTGATAATAGATAACCTCACCTTCAAGTATCAAGATGAGAATTCCCCAACGATATTGTCACATCTAAATCTAAGAATTTGTTCTGGAGAGACAATAGGCATTATCGGTGAGTCAGGTTCCGGGAAATCCACGTTAGTGGATTTGATAATGGGCCTGCTTATACCTTCCAACGGCACTATATCGGTAAACGGGCAGCCTATATATGATGATCTCAACACATGGCAAAGTCGTCTGGGATATTTGCCACAGAGTGTCTTCATCTATGAAGACACTCTAGCTGCAAACATCGCAATAGGAATACCCAATAGTTCAATAAACTCGAAACAATTGCAGAAAGCAATCAGAGGAGCAAGGCTCGATAAATTTGTATCCGATCTTCCCTTAGGTACTCAAGCGGTAATAGGAGAATCGGGAACCAGAATTAGTGGGGGCCAAAGGCAGCGGCTGGGTATAGCCAGAATCTTGTATCTTAATTCAGAGATTATGCTACTTGATGAGCCTACCATATCATTAGATGAAGAAACTTCCACAATCTTCTGGGAAACGTTACTGTCTCAGCACCATGATGAAACCATCATTGTAGTTTCTCATGATTCGAACATCATCGAACGTTGTGACCGAGTCTATCGAATCGGGAACGGCAAGGCAGAAATAATTGATCAGCCTCCCGCATAAAACAGATTCAGTGACTTATCTCAATGAAAGAATTGTTTGTGTAACCGGATATATCTTCTTTGAGAAAGAAGAAGCAACGATCTTCGGGAACTTTATTTCTCCCTCCTATAATTATTGATATATTTACCGAATTAGCAAAGCCACAGACATCCTACTTCGCTAATTAAAGGCCACCACTATGAGAATAGGCTGCACCATTCTAGGTTCATTGTTCAAAATTGGAGGATACCAGGTTTTCACATACAACTTACTTTCACAACTGAGCGAACGAGGGCATTATGTAAAACTATATGTGACCAAGAGTGAGTATCTGGAGAATGAGCTTTTATATAGATCCCTAAGTTTTGACGTAGGTCCAGTCGATTATCTACATCCATACCTGACAAGATTTGCTCCATATCTATGCCGTAAACAAATGCTCAAAGTGCAAAAAAGAGACCAAATGGATGTGTGGCAGATTGTAGGAGCTTATCCAGCTGGATATCTATCTTCGTCCCTATCACATGAAGCTCCTATCGTCCTGAGAACCCATGGCGAAGATTTACAAATAGACGCTGGACTTGGTTACGGTTTGAGACTAGATCCCAGTATCAACCGACGAGTGATAAATACTTTGAAAGCTTTTAACAAGGTAATTGCCATGACCCGCTCAATGTCTGAGACCTACGAAAGTCTAGGCGTAAAAAAAGAACATATAGAGACAATCCCAAATGGAGTCGACTACTCCAGACTATCCACGACATCAAATGATGAGAAAACTATTACTAGAAAGCAGTTCGGCGTGGAACTTGACATACCTCTTTTGCTTACAGTTGGAAGGCATCACCCGAAAAAAGGGTACGAATTAATTCCTTTGATCGCCAAACGTGTGAAAGAACAAGGAATTACTTTTAAATGGTTGGTAATAGGAAACAACGTAGGTCGTATTGCTGAACTAATTCAGAAAAACGATGTAGGAGACAGTGTAAAACTAATTGAAGAAATCAAGCCGCCCTTCGATCAACAGGATTTTCTTCTACCCAGTCAACAACTTGTTGACATTTATCAGACCGCTGATTTGTTTGTATTCCCTTCATTTATCGAAGGTTTTCCCCGCGTAATCATTGAGGCTATGGCCGCTTCATTGCCGATAATAACCACTGACGCTGATGGCTGTAGGGAAGTCGTCGATAATTACCTAACAGGACTAATTTCAGAAAAAGGCAATGACTCAATCATGGCAACTAATATAATTAAAGTCTTGTGCGATGATGAATTGCGACAACGACTTTCGCTTGGAGCAACGGAATATGCGAAGGCTTATGATTGGCCACACATAGTAGATAGGTATGAAAATTTGTACTTGTCACTAAGCAACAGCGATCATTCCAATTAACAGCCGCTTGTTTATCGACCATCCAGGAGTCGACTGGCCCCAGTACTTACGGCTAAGAGATCTTTTTCAGCTGTTAGATGAATGGCCCGACCCAAGACCTAAAGCTCTGCTGGAAATCGGATGTGGCGACGGGCTACTGTCATCGTCGTTAGCCGATTATTTTGAGAAGGTTGTCCCCACTGAGATCAACCCGCGCGCAAAGTTTCCCAGTCTAATTAAAGCTGATGCCCAAAAACTACCTTTCTCCGGCAATTCGTTTGACGCCATATTTTCTTCCAACGTTCTCGAGCACATCGTGGATCTGGATTCATGTTTGAATGAGCTGTACAGAGTCTCTACTAATGACGTCACTATGGTTCATACTATGCCAACAATCTGGTGGAAGTCACTGCAGTTCATAACTCATCCAATGCATCTCTCTCGTGCTCTGGTAAGAAAGTTTCGTCGTAGAAGGCCACATTCGACAGCTTGTAATTCTTGCCAGGTCTCCCCTAACCGATCTGACCGTTCCGTAATCAGTACCTTAAAGCCGACTATCCACGGGGTCTCAAAAAGTCATTTGGACGAATTCTGTAGTTTCAAAACCAACTGGTGGGAATCTCGATTCAACTCAAATGGATTTATTGTAGTTAAGAAGACTGAACTGTTTTTCCACTCTCCGTACCGATTGTTTCCCTACAAGTTCATGAAAGTTAGGAATGCGTTGGCGAAAACATACTTTCCTTGTGTAACAGCCTATTGGGTAAAAAAGAAGGTCCGCAACTAAAGAACATTTAATTGGTCAAGATTGATTCTCAAACAGAAATCTTCGATTAGAAGAGAAATATTTGGAATCACACTCTCATCGGCTGATTTTACATAGTACGACGGAGAAGGATGATTTCCAAATTTATAGTAGCTTCCAAGAAGGTTAACAGCAGAAATAATCATTCCATTCTTACAAATTGTGCGATTCTGAATTTATAGTTGCTCAGACTATTTCAGATGACGCAAAACAAATTTTAGCGAATAGCACAACGGATGTCGCCAACTGCAAAATGTGGTATCAACCTAAACAAGTGATTCACCCAATTTGTTGGCTATACCTATAATTAGATCATGCTTTCTTTCCGCTCAAGTAATTTTCTTACGAGCTCATTAAACCTTCCGAGTAAAGTCGTTTTCTGGCACACTTCTTAATGGAAAACTATTGTCGTACTTACATAGGAGATGAAGTTGCTATTTGCGATAAGAGACGATGACACGAGTTTTTTCACTGACGCAACGGAGTTAAAGGATGCTTATGGCAACTTGTGGGACAAGATACCGATCTCGCTCGGCGTGATCCCGTGCGACGTTAAAACATACAACCGAGGCAACCAACTTAAATTTTTCCAGGAGAGCGAACCCATACCGATAACGGAAAATTCCTCTCTAATCAAGTTCCTTGGAGAAAGCATCGAGAAGGGCCGTTTAGAGATTATGCTCCACGGCTATGACCATCAATATAAAATCAACTCCGACCTCACAAGAATCCCCGAATTTATCTGGAGAAGTGACTTGGAATCCCGAGTCAGGAAAGGGCAAACGATATTAAAAGATGCCTTAGGGGTGAACGTGACATCTTTTGTCCCTCCTAGCAATGCAATCGGTCAAAGGGGCCTGAAAGCAATTACAAAAGCAAGACTAAACTTGTTGGGAGTTACTGGGACACGCAGTCTCATGAGAGTAAATCCAGTGAACCTAGGCTATGCATTGACCTCGCGGCTCAACAGGTCTTATCCATATAACGTTAGGGAATTTGTAGGTCACAAACAGTTAATGTGTCGCTCCCTGGCGCCAAGGTCCAATTGGCTGAGATTACTATCAGATTTTGAAGAGTGCCGAAAAAAGGAAGGTGTGTTCATTGTCGCGACACACTATTGGGAATCAAAATCTAAACATGACACCGAGAAACGGACATTAACCGATCTGTTATTGAATCTAATAGAAAAAGCCAACGATTCAGGCGCGACATTCGTAGGAGTGGAAGAAGCATTCGCAAAGGAAAAATCTTAGGATTTCCCAATAGATGAAAATCACATTTATTAATCGAATGATGGGAATTCACAGGGGCGGCGGAGAATTTTTTGACTTAAATCTTGCAAAGGCCCTTCATAAAAAGGGCTGTGAAATAACTTTCATAACCGGTAGGAGATTTTTCAAGATAGATCACCCTGTGATGGAATTTCCTACCAGATATATACGGTCCCCATATCTAAGATGGTTAGACTACAAATATATGTCTAGCTCTCTTAGACCGCTCCGGTCGATCGGAGGTAGATCAAGTATCCTGGATCGACGAATCTTTGAAAACATGAGTTTTAGGAAATTAGCGAAAGACAAAGTTTTTGATGTCGATGTAATTCAAATCTGTGGCTTTCCAAGATTAGCCAGCCTAATTAATTGTGGCCTTAATGTCCCTACGGTAATACGCTGGCCCGGTCCCCCTAGTTCATGGACTGAGAAATGGTTCGGAACTTACACTGCAAATATTGCAAATGGTGCTGCGCTTGATAGGGCTCGTGAACTTGATCCAAATTCCTTAGACGTGCCGCCGGGGGTTGACAGGAATATGTTTAAGCCGGGTAGAGCGTCGCATATCAGATCAAAATACAAAATCTCTGAAACCAGCACGGTGTTGTTGTTTGTAGGTAGGTTAATACCTATCAAGAATATAGAATTTCTTATATCCAGTTTTTCAAACGCCCTTAAATTAGTGCCTGATATGTACTTGATTTTAGTTGGCTCCGGAGAACAAGAAACCCAACTCAAAAATCTTGTTGAGGGAACAAGAATTAGTGACAAAGTTTTGTTTGTGGGTAATCAGCCCCAATCTTCAGTGGCTGATTTTTATAAAGCATCAGACATATTTGCATTGACTTCACACTACGATAACTTCCCAAACGTAATTCTTGAGTCGATGAGCAGCGGATTGCCGATTGTAGCCACAAATGTCGGGGGAATCCATTACCAGATCAAGGACGGATTGAATGGATTCTTAGTTGATCCATCCAATAAAAATGAGTACACCGAGGCAATCGTAACCCTTGCAACGAATTCGGCACTCAGGTCAAGAATGGGTCAAGAGAATATTAGAAGTATTGTGTCTACGTTCAGCTGGGACAATAGTGCCGAAAAAGTACTAGGCTTATATGAGGCAATCAGAAGTCACACATAAGGGACGCTTCTATTAAAGGCAATCGCCCGCAGTAACTAACGGACTTCGCCTAAGCCGACTTAACCATATGAATCGAAAAATGGCATTAAGGTCGTAAAACGATAAGCCGAGCACTCAGAGAATTAATCTTGAATATCAGGAGATTTGGCCGATCAACTCTGAAAACTTTCGAATCGCTATTTGCTTCGTAAAACCTTGTTTATAGCAGTTCGAAGCGTTTGTTCCTCTTTCTATTAATTCCACATTATTGACAACCAACGATTCTAACAGTTTAGATAGGTCTATTCCGCTATCAACAACCCATCCTGACTTTGTATCTGAAACCAGAACTGAAACATCTGAGTTCACATTCATTACGGCTATGATAGGTTTGCCTGCTGACAGAAAGGTATATGCCCTTGATGGAACGGATAACTTTTCCATTCCGTCAGCTAAGGTGACTAAGCACACATCACTTGATAACAAAAGGTTTTTGAATTCAGTAAATGGTTGATATGAAAGAATTGTTACGTTAGACAGATTCTTTTTTGCTACTAAGTCTGAAATACGTTCAAAACCGACGCCCCCCCCTAAAAAAAGAAATCTAACATTGCAAGTTCTGAGTCTCTCAGCTGCATCTAGTACATGTTCGATGGGCTGCATAATCCCTATGTTCCCAGCAAAAGTAACTATGAATTCTTCGTCAGATATAGCAAATCTAGATTTAGTTTCGGGATCTGGTTCCTGACCAATATCAAATTCTGGACGTGCCCAGACCGGTATCACATTGATAGCCTCACTATTGACCTTTTTGGTATCGATCAGTGTTTGTTTCATTCCTTGCCCGAGAACGACAACAGAAGAGGCTTGAGAAAGTATCCAGCAAGTGATCTGTTCCCACAAACTGAAAACGACCTTGGGCAGGTTAATCCAGTTTGTTGATCGAACAATATCAGGGTGTATGTCATACAAGACAGAAAGGAACGGAATAGACCCTTTACGGGCAATTAGAGCACCCACAACTCCCACAAAAGGGGGATTTGAAAAAGCAACGACGACGTCATATTTATTTCCCGATACAAGACCTCTTGCAATCCACCAACTGAAAATCAGAAATCGAATATATCCGAGTGTACGTAACACTATCGACCTACGTCCCGTAGTCCCCCGCATCCTGACCCTGTGGATTTTAACCCCGTCTAGTTCTTCAAAATGAGGTGCCTCCTCAACTTCTTCGTCATAGCTTGGCTGAGAACAAACAACGGTAACTTCATGACCTACTTCGACCAAGCCTTCGCAAAGGTCTGCAATGAGTTGACCTGACGACGCCACATCTGGCGCATAGTATTGATTAATTATCATCACACGCCGGATTCCGCCTGCGTCGTTCATCCAGAAATTCTTCCTGCATTTCTCAGTTCCGACTCAATCCAGTGATATGTTATTGAAAGTCCGTCAGCGAGGGAAAATTGGGGGGACCAATTCAAAAGCTCATTAAGTTTAGAGTTGTCGCTATTTCTTCCCCTAACTCCCTGGGGTTTAGTGATGTCATGCTTTTTTATCAATGATTTCCCGGCTACTTCCGATATAAGATCGACTAATTCATTGATTGTTACCATCACATCCATACCAAGATTCAAAGGTTCACTGGCGTCAGAGGCCGTTATCCTATAAATTCCCTCAACACAGTCATCCACGTACATAAATGATCTAGTTTGATTACCGTCTCCCCATATCTCTATGTCTCCCCCATCCCTAGCTAAGGCGACCTTGCGACATATGGCCGCTGGAGCTTTTTCCTTACCTCCATCGTAAGTGCCTAATGTGCCGTAAACATTGTGGAATCTGGCTACTCTAGTTTCTAAACCATAATCATGCGTGTAATACTGACACATTTTTTCCATATATAGTTTTTCCCAACCGTAGCCCTCTTCAGGATCGGCAGGATATGCGTTTGATTCCTTCAAAGGTGTCACATCGGCACTGTTCTGAAGATAGGCAGGATATATACAAGCTGAAGAAGAATAGAAGAATTTCGAAATTTCGTTAACACGTGCAGCTTCTAACATATGCATATTAATGAGAGTATTGTTTCGGGCAATATCTGCCAGGAACTCGGTTATGTAGCCTATTCCCCCCATATCAGCTGCTAGGTTATAAACCTCATCTATTCCTCTCGTCGCTTGAAGGCAAGCATCCCATCTTCTTAGGTCTAAAAATTCAAACTCATCAGCAGGAGACGAAGAATATTCGGGTTCTTTTATATCCACTCCTCTGACCCAATAACCTCGTTCTTTAAGGTGTTCAACTAGGTGGTGGCCAATAAATCCTCCAGCACCTGTCACGAGAATTTTCTTGTTCATGAAATTCATCCCTTATTTGGTTTTGGCTGCGCAAGCCATCTGAATTGCCCGGATGTGTGCACTCGCACATGATTGTATTGAGGCGTTTTCAACTACAAACTGACGAGCACTCCTACCAAGGGCAAGGGCTTTATCCGAATATTTTAAAAGGTGCAAAATTAGCTCTGAAGCTTTTTGGGGATCTTCTGCAGGGATCAGAAAACCATTTAACCCATCATTCACTACGTCCTCAGTTGAACCTACTTCAGTGGCGACCACGGGTCTCTCCATAGACATAGCTTCTAATAAAGCTGTGGATATACCTTCTCCTTTAGAAGGTTGAACATACACATCCATCAGGGAAATTATATCTACTGAGTCATCAGAATCTTGAATAAAAAAGATGTCACGTCCTCTCTGCAACCCTAATTTCTTGCAGTATGACAGAAGGGAGTGGAAGTAGCGGGTTTGGCTAATCGGAACGTTACCTTTAACTATAAATTGTGTTCCGGGCAAGAATCTTGAAACTTCGGCCGCTGAAGCGAGAAAAGTAATATAGTCCTTCGCCGGGTTCACATTACCTATTGTACCAACGACAGGCCTGCTTATATCGATGCCGATTCGGTTAGCAAGAGATTGGCTTTTCTGATTAAAAAAATATTTATTGTGATCGACTGGCGGTATAAAGAACACACAATCTTCGCGTTGCAGAAACCCTGGAAAATGGCCATGTAAACTAAGACCTGGCATCATCGCTACATCACATATCGCGCGACTCCATAAAGAAATGATTCTCCTAGCGTTAGTCGGAATACCTAAACCCAGTATTTGGCCAACCACTTTTTTCCCTTCCAGACGAGCTGCTATTGCACCGTGAGGGTTCTCCATACCCTGAACTACTACCACGTCAATTTCCAGGTTTCTGATAATTTTCCTTATCTCGTTCACAGTTTTTATCAAACCCAATAAAACATTCATTTGAACGATAGGATTGTAAGAATTACGTAACCGCGAAATATCTGAAGTCACGTAGCTAATACCAGTTCTAATAGCGATATCCT
>PACM01000027.1 GCA_002700125.1 Dehalococcoidia bacterium | reverse complement strand
TATAGTTAATGCAAATATAGGAATAGGAATCAACGTAAATTCTTCAATGAGAGATTTTCTAAAGATAGACTCTCCTGCTACTAGCTTGCTAAATGAGATTAAAAAGAACTCTGATCGTCAAAAAATTCTTTATGAGCTCATAAGACAAATTTCATATCATTTTAATCAACCTTATGCTAACTGTTTTACTGAATGGAAAAAATTCTTATGGATGCCTAAAAATAAAATTTTATTGAAAAACGTTGATCATAATCAATTTAATGAAATTGAATGCTTACCCATTGGTGTGGATGACGATGGCTTATTAATAGTGCAAACAAGCGATGGCAAGAATCTTAAACTGACTTCAGAGGAAGTAACCTTTCAATACTGATCGTATTACTAGAATCAAAGTTATACTAATCAGCGGACTAAAATCTATCATTCCGGAGGCAGGTAAAAACTTTTGAATTGGTTTTATGAATGGATCAGTTANCTTATATAAGATTTGTACAACAGTATATTTTCGTCCATCTGGTATCCAAGATGAAAGGGCTCTAGCAACAATTCCCCAGGATATAATTTCTAGAATATACAACAAGAATTTAACTATCATTTAGTTCCTGTGACCTTCTGAAGGCTTTTTTTATGCCTTCACTAATTGCTTTTTCTATACCATTGCTCATCATAGCATTGATACCAGCCTCTGTGGTTCCTAAAGGTGAAATTACTTCATTCTTTAATTCTGCAAATGATTTTTTTGAATATACTGCTAATTCTCCTGAACCCAAAAATGTTTGACTGATAAGAGCTTTTGACATTTCATCATTTAATCCNATTTCTTTTGCNGTTTTATACATTGTTTCCATTATTAAGAACAAGAATCCAGGGCCACTACCGCTCACAGCCGTAGCTTTGTCTATATCTTCTTCTTCTAAAGTTTTTATGGATACTCCCAAAGAGTCTAAAATATGCGCTACCATAACTTCTTCGCTTGGCTTCAAAGAATTTTTGGAAACCCAAATCGAAATACCCTTACCTATTTGACTAGGTGTATTGGGCATTATCCTAACAGCGTTTTGTAAATTCAATGAATTGCATATTTTGTTTAAGTTAATTCCAGCCATAATAGACATCGTCAGGTGAGTGTTATTTATTATTCCTCTTATAGAATCGGAGACAGATTTAAAATTTTGAGGCTTTATACAGAATGCAACAATATCTGATTTTGGCACAAGCTCTTTTAATTGCAAATGTATACTCTCCTCGGAAGATACTTGTAATCCAAAGGTCTTTGATAAGTAAATTTTTCTTTGATTATCAATTTCAGCAACAGCAATTGATGATAACTTCTTAGAATTCCTTAGGCCNCGTACGAAGCTCTCCCCCATCCTGCCTCCTCCAACCAATAATAGGTTCACAGATATTTAATTTGTTTACTTTTTTGCGTTAACATTTGCTATATCCACATGAGTAGCATTTTTGGCACCCTTCCTCGAATGCCAGGATAGAAGGGCACTCCGGACACGTTTCTCCTTGAAGCATGGACTTAAGGTTGCTATCAGCTTCTTCAGAAATCACATCAGCATCAGTTATTTCTGAAATTGATAATTTAGGTTCATTTTCTGGTTCATATATCTTTTCTAAGACATTAGCAATTGCGTCTGGAACCGATCGGATTAACTCTCCTTCATTCCACGCAGGGACATCTGTTATACCCTTTAATTGTTCAATTGATTCTTTCGGGTCTATGCCNGATCTGAGAGTTAATGAAACCATCCTAGATACAGCTTCAGCCATTGCAGAGTCATTTCCGCCTGCTTTACCTAGAGCAGCGAATATTTCAAATGGTTTGCCGTCGTCTGACATATTTACAGTAACGTAAAGATTTCCTCTCCCTGTATAGACTCTCCTAGTNACCCCAAATAATTCAGAAGGCCTCTCTGTAGCAGGAACAAATTTTTCTTGATCAACTGTTTCTTCAAGAGACTCATCTTCTGAAGCAGTTCCTGAAGTCAAAACTTCTTTATCTCTGCTTCCGGATCTGTAAACTGTTATACCTTTGCATTGTAATTCCCAAGCTAACATATATGTTGTTGTCACATCTTCCTCTGATGCTTCATTTGGGAAATTTATTGTTTTAGATATTCCAGCGTCAACACTTTCTTGAAAAGCTGCTTGCATCCTAACGTGGTATTCAGGACTTATATCCGGAGCAGTTCTAAATATTTTTTTCGTATCTTCTGGTACATCGTCCCTATCTTGAAGAGACCCTCCATTTGCAAGGTGNTCAAGGAGATCTTCATTGTAGAAACCTTGATTTTTAGATACTTTCTCAAAATTTTTATCAACGTAATAGAGAGTTTTTCCTTCCAGTATATTGTGTTTTCGATATGCAAGAGAAAACACAGGTTCTATGCCTGAAGAGCANCCTGCNATCATAGATATGGTGCCTGTTGGNGCAACGGTCAATCGGCAAGCATTTCTTATAGGTTTATCTCCATTTTTTTCGGGCTTGCTACCTTTCCAAGCTCCGTAAGGACCTCTCTTTTCAGCTAATTCTTCTGACATAATGTCNGATTCTAGTCTTATGAATTTCATTATTTTCNTGCCCATTTCTACTGCTTCTTCTGAGTCGTACCTCATTTTCAATTTAATAAGCATGTCGGCGAATCCCATAACTCCCAGTCCTATTTTTCTACTAGCTATATTTGCTTTTTTGATTTCCGGTATTGCGTATTTATTAGCATCTATGGTGTTATCTAAGAAATGTACTGCTGTCCTGGTTGTATCTTTTAATCTATTCCAATCNAAATCTGTTTCAGTGGAATTAACGAATTTCGCTAAATCTATAGATCCTAAGTTACAAGACTCATTGGGTAATAGAGGTTGCTCTCCACATGGGTTGGTTGCTGTCATTTCTCCAATATGACTTACCGGGCTTTGTCGGTTTACCTCATCAAGGAAAATCATGCCTGGCTCCCCATTTTTCCAAGCTCCTTGCACAATTTTTTGAAAGATCTCAAATGCATTTTTTGATCCAACTTTTTCTTTTGTTTTTGGATCTATAAGGTCGAAATTTTTGCGTTCTTTTACAGCTTGCATAAATTTATCGGTAGCTCCAACTGAGATATTAAAGTTATGAATTTCTCCTTCTTGAGTTTTACATTCAATGAACTCTTCAATGTCTGGATGGTGTACATTCATTACTGCCATGTTTGCTCCATCCCTTTTTCCTCCTTGTGTTACTAAAGTAGAAACAGATGAAAGTAATTTGAGTGCAGCAATAGGTCCACATGCTTTCCCATGAGTTGTTTTTATTGTTGCACCTTTTGGTCTTAATTCTGACAATGCAAAGCCCGTACCTCCTCCGTATTTCTGTACCATTGCAGCATCATGGGCTGTTTTCATTATTCCTTCCATACTGTCTTCAAGTGGCAACACGAAGCACGCAGAAAGAGTCCCAGCCTTTGTTCCTGCATTCATCAAGGTAGGAGAGTTAGCCAGAAATTCTAGGCTTGACAGAGATTGGTAAAACTTTTCAGAAGTTTCTTTAATTTCTGCAGGAGTGGATCCATAATCTTTATCAGGCGTAACGATCGCATTTGCAACCCTCCTAAAAAGTCCATCAGAATCTTCANCAATATTGCCTTTATCGTCTTTTAATAAATATCTGTGTTCTAACACTACTTGAGCATTTTCACTTATTGCTTTAGGAGTGAAATCAGTTTTCGTTAAAGCTTCTTCTGAGTCAGCAAACACCTCCGATGCCTCGAATGNTGTTTGTAATTTAGATACTTCTTCATTATTCATTTTTTCTCTCCATGCNTTATTTCTTTAATGTCTTCAATTCTTTTTCAAAATTACTTATATTTTTAAAGTCTTTATAGACTGAAGCGAACCTGATGTATGCAACCGGATCTAAAACCTTTAACTTATTTATAACTATTTCCCCAATTTTTTTACTGTTAATAATTTTTTCGTTTAAAGAATGTATGTCTTTTTCAACTTCGAATACTACTTTAGAAATTGAATCTTTATCTAAAGGTCTTTTTGTGCAGGCTATCGAAATGCTTTTTTCTAGTTTTTCAATAGAGAAAACTTCTTTTTTCCAGTCTCTTTTTATAACTGTGATGGGAGATGAATGAACTTTCTCATATGTTGTAAATCTATGCTTGCCAGTCAAACATTCCCTTCTCCTCCTCACAGATTCAGTCGATTCTCTGGATTCCACCACTTTTGATTCTTTAGTATTACAAGTTGGACAGTTCAAAAAATTACTTCTCTTCCGAATTACGCAAAATACGCTAAATATAGCGTCTAGATAATAAATACTACACTAATTGTAGAGTTGAATCAATATGCTTCTGGCACTTATTTTGTTGAATTTCTTAAAAAAGGAGGAACATCAAGATCTCTGTCAAAATCTAATTGCTCTGGTACTGATGGAATTGTTCTATTTGTATTATTTAGTGCTCGACTACCCTCCCCGTACATAAAATCTGATTCGGGAAATCCTGTGGCAATAACTGTTAGTTTCACTTCATCTTTCAAAGATAAATCTGTTACTGTCCCAAAAATTATATTTGCCTCTGGGTGTACTTGTTCTGCAATGACATCTGATGCTTTTTGTACTTCATGCATCGTTAGGCTTTCACCTCCTGTTATATTAAAGATAACGCCTCTTGACTGTTCGATTGATGTTTCGAGGAGAGGACTTTGTATGGCCTTTTTTGCAGCTTCTACAGCCCTATTTTCTCCCGACGCTTCTCCAATTCCCATCCACGCAGCACCAGCATTTTTCATGACTGTTTTCACGTCTGAAAAATCTAAATTTATTTCTCCTGGTACCACTATAACTTCTGCAATAGACTGTACTCCTTGCCTTAGAACGTCATCGGCTAATTTGAAACCTGACTCCATTGTCAAGCTATCATCGGCCATTAGCATTAACCTGTCATTAGGTATAACAACAAGAGCATCACAATAACTCCGTAAAGTATTTATGCCTTCTATTGCTTGTTTTTGCCTTTTAATACCTTCGAATCCAAATGGCTTAGTTACAACACCTATTGTCAGAGCTCCAGATTCTTTTGCTACTTCTGCAATAACCGGAGCCGCACCGGTTCCTGTTCCACCTCCCATTCCTGCTGAGATGAAAACTAAATCTGCATCGTCTACAAGCTCTCTAACAATTCCTCTACTTTCTTCTGCACTTTCCCTCCCTTTTGAAGGGTCACCTCCAACACCCAGACCTCTTGAAGTTTTTTCTCCGATCTTTATTGCCGTTCCAATTCCACTCATTTCTAGAGCTTGAGCATCAGTATTAAAGACCATATATTCAACTTGCTCTATTTTATTTTTATACATTCTTTTCACTGCATTTGAGCCTCCTCCCCCAACACCAAGCACTTTTATTTTTGCTACTGAGTTATCAATGTTTAGATTTTTTTCTTCGAGTGTAGTCATTTTACTCCTCCTGAACTTACTCTTTCGTTAAATATTTTTATTATCTCTTTAGTTAATTTCCCCGTAGTCCTAACCATTGTTGAGTAACCTCGAGGAATTAATTGGTTTAAATTATTCTTTATTCCGCTAGACGGCAAAGGATTCATCATATTAGTCTCACCATTGGACATTGCCAACAAGCTGTCTATATTGCATTGAGGTTTGTCATTCTCATACTCAAACCCGTAAACGAAAAATTGAAAAATATATTTAACTAGGGATTCAAATCCTTTATATTGTGCCCCTTTCCCTCCCACAACAATTCTATTTGCAATAAAATCTTGAGAAAGATCATTTTCAAAATGGCTTTTAGCAATGTGCAGTAATTCATCTGCCCTTGCTCTCATTATCCCACCAACTTGCTTATTGGAAACTCTTACCTCATTTCCACTTTTTGAAGTTAAAGAAGACACCTCTTTCTCTTTAATGAGCTCAGGCGTGATTGTGCCATAAGAGTCAACCAATAGTTGAGCTTCTTTTGCAGTTATATCTAATGCTAAAGCAACATCATTTATAAAATTTGAATTTCCAACTGGAATTGCATTAATGTATCTAACCTTTCCTTTATGTATAGCAGCCAATTCAGTTACATCGTCTCCAACGTTAATAAAGTAACACCCAAAATCTTTATTTTCTTGGCTGACTAGGTTTTGGCATGAAGCCATCGTGTTAGAAACTACATAAATAGGGCAATTCAAGTCTAACTCTTCAGATAATTTCGACACATTATTTGCCAGATCCAAAGGAATAAGTACCTTGAGTTCATTGACTTCAAATTTTCTTGCGTGCATTCCAAGAGGATTAGATACACTGTCTTTTCCTTCAAGTAAAAACCCAAGAGGGTAGCTGTGTATAACAAATAGATCAGAATAACTCTTAGAACCTTCTTCATTTGTCCAGTTACTCAAATCTTTTTCTGTGATTGCTCTTGGGTGATTATTTTCAAATATGAGACACTTCTCTTGCTTTATGAAAATATTAGAGGGCGAAACTCCAAATATGACTTCCTCAAAATCATATGAGTTCAAAATCTGCAGGAATTGTGGCTTATCAAAGGATTGATGGAATTTTTCTTGATCTAGTATTTCTCCTTTTTTTATTCCTGAAACCTCTAAGGTATCTTTTTCAAGTATTCCTCTTGAAGAATTTACTAATATGTTAACTTCATTAGTACTTAGGTCCATAAACAAGGAATTATCTTTTTTCACTATTAAATCCTCTCTATTACTCTAAGTTTCGCGCTTCTGCTTCTTGGATTCTCTTTAATCTCAGTTTCAGAAGGAATAATTGGTTTCTTATTAACTACTCTTAGTATTTGTTCTTTGGAGCACACACATTCATAGTTCAGTGGAGGACAACTGCAAGACGATTTTCCTTGTTTAATAAATTCTTTAACCAATCTATCTTCAATTGAATGATAGGTTATTACTGCTAATCTACCTCCAAGTCCTAGTATAGAAATTGAATCGTTTAAAACTTTTTGTAACTCTTCAATTTCTTCATTAACGGCTATTCGTAAAGCTTGAAAAGTAAGAGTAGCTGGATGATGCTTTCTTCTGACTTTTAGATTTGTATTTTTAATTATTCTTGCTAAATCTCTTGAAGAATAGATAGGCCTATTATTACATATAGCCTTAGCAATTTTTCTTGAGTTTGGATCTTCACTAAATCTGAAAATCAGATCCGATAGATTCTTTTCAGTATATCCATTCACTATAGTCTCAGCCTTTTTTTCTTGAGATATGTCAAACCGCATATCGAGAGGATCTTCATTTTTAAAGCTGAATCCACGATTTTCAAAGTCCAATTGTAATGATGAAATTCCTAAGTCAAGCAAGATACCGTGTACAGGAATATAATCTAAGCGAGCGGCTATTTCCTTCATGCTAGAAAATTTTGAGTTTACAATAAATGAGCANTCAGCATAATTAGATAATCGTTCTCTTGATATCATTACAGCCTCGTGATCTGCATCAATTCCTAGCAACTGACCCCCAGGCTGAGATGCTAGTAATATAGCTTCTCCATGACCACCCTCTCCTAAAGTTCCGTCTACGTATCTACCACCTTGCACAACTTCAAGGTTTTCAACTACCTCAGTGGTCATGACAGCGGTGTGATATCGTTTTAAATTCATTACAGTTTCTAAAGCCATTTCACCCAGTTAAAAATAAGTTTAATTTATTTGTATCAAAAAGAAGGTCAAAAATTCCATATAATTTGGATACTTTTTAGCAGAAATCTGAAATTGTTAGTTTTAGTTGTTAGTATATGTTTATGC
The DNA here is from genome assembly GCA_002700125.1 of Dehalococcoidia bacterium. GTDB lineage: Bacteria > Chloroflexota > Dehalococcoidia > Lucifugimonadales > Lucifugimonadaceae. Next base: position 892 of record PACM01000027.1, on the reverse strand, counting down.
TGTATAAGAATAGTATTGATGAGTATTCACACAAATGTTAGACAGTCTCAGAATATTGACTATATTTCCTGAAATGTTTGATCAATTTCAGGAATTTGGCGTAGTAGGGAAAGCAATCCNAACAAAAAAAATTCAATTCANNGTTCANGATTTAAGAGATTTNGGTGTTGGAAAACATAAAGATGTTGATGATTCACCNTATGGAGGNGGNCCAGGAATGGTTATGAGNCCTGAACCGTTTTATGATTTGATNGAATCTCTNAAANATTCTTATGNTGAAGTACCTTNTGTAGTATTAACAAGCCCCCGGGGAAAATTGTTAAATCAAAAGATGATAGAAAATTTAAGTGAGAAGAAATGTATATACTTGCTTTGCGGAAGATATGAAGGAGTAGACCAAAGAGTTTCAGATCTTTTGGTAGACGAAGAATTGAGTCTTGGTAACTATATATTAAGCGGAGGAGAAGTTCCTGCGATGGTGATATCAGATTGTTTAATAAGACAGATCCCGGGAACCTTGGGATCTTCCGCATCACTTGCGTCTGAATCTTTTTCTGATCAACTTAATGGAAAAAAGAAAGAACCTGTTTATACAAAGCCGAGACAATTTTTAGGTCGAGAGGTTCCGAAGATATTGCTCTCAGGCAACCATGAAAAGATTTCAAAATGGCGCAATGAAATGCAAAAATAGCCAGTATTTTTTTTATGACAAATTATTCGAATTGAAAATATTGATAAAAGCACCCCTAGAGATATAGAATAGTCAAGTTATTTCTATAGAACCCTAATTTTAATTGTGGAAGATAAAGAGAATAAAAGAGAAGAAACCGTGGACCAACCGGATGCAGAAGTAGTACAAGAAGATGCTAAGACTGAAGAAGAGGCCGTGGAC
>PACM01000026.1 GCA_002700125.1 Dehalococcoidia bacterium | reverse complement strand
GTTCAGCGTATTCAAAGTCGTTGAGAGCAGGTCCAGGAGTACAATTAACAACTCGTACTGATAAGGTTTCTGCGTACTGCACTGATTTCTCTACTCTCTCTTTAAATTTGTCTCTTTTTAGAGGATTTAAAGCTAAATTCATCGACTTTAGTTCTTTGTCGCTTACGTCTATATTAATTAAGATCTGCTCTAACCCAAGGTCATCTAATAGAGCTTGTAATTCATTCACATCAATTCCATAAGGATTCTGTAATTCGACAAATTTAAAGCCAAGTTCTGCTGCTTTTTTATATCTTTCTTTTACTTCGTATTCTGTAAAAAGAAACTGAAGGTTCAAATTTAATTTAGGCATACTACTATTGTACTTCAAAAAATGGCGCGCTTGGCGGGAATTGAACCCACAACCTCAGCCTTCGCAGGGCTGCGCTCTATCCGTTGAGCTACAAGCGCATCGAACCATAGATTATCAAACACCAAGCTTTAGCCCAATCGAGTTGATAATCATTTTCTTTTTACTTAGAATCAAAAAATGATCAAGAGCACTTTTTTAATAGGTCTTACTCTAATTCTCATTTTGAGCGGATGTTCGAATGGAGATGCTACATCAAAATCTTCAGCGAAATTAGAAGTTGTCACTTCTAGTTCAACTAATTTTACACTTGAAAACTTTTTTTCATTAGGGTTTAAAAAATATAGGATTTATGATGTAACTGAGTTACAAGGAGCGACAGACGCAGTGTTTGGGTTTTGGGGCGCAGGTGCTTATGAAAGAAAAGAATATGAGATAAGAATATACGGCTCTCATGAGGATGCTGTTAGCTTAGGGGAACCTTTAGCAAAAGAAGCGACAGGCAATGATGCAGTGATAAAAAGTTCAAAATCTTCTTGGAAAGAAGGCCTAAAAGATAGAAGAACGATTGGTGGCCCAGGGTCTGGTGGTGGTGGCAGGAGTGGTTCATTCCCAAAATATGGTAACTATGCCATTTACGGGAACGTAGTAATGTTATGCGAAGGAGCGGAAGAAATAGCCTTGGAAATCTGCTGGAGATTAATCAACGAACTGAATTAATTAAATTATGATTATCCAACACTTTGAGTAACTTATCTAGCATTGACACTCCAAATACATCTGACTTCTTCCAGCGATATAATTTTATATGAAAAATATATTCATTTTTTTAATCCCCGAAATCTGATATTGTCTTTTAATTCACCTTTGCACCACAATCCTGCTACTGCTCCTAACGGGGCACCTATAAGTGGAGCTATCCAGTAAATCCAGTGATCTTGTAATTCACCAAATATAATCGCAGGTCCAAATGATCTGGCAGGATTCATGCTTCCTCCTGTAAAAGGTATAGCTACTAAACTTCCAAGAAATATAGTTGCTCCAATCGCTAATGAAGTCATCAGATGAGATTTATTATTCAAGCAAGAAAATATAACTGCCGAAAGAAAAAAAGTACACAATACTTCTAGTAATAATCCTTCAAGAACTGAGGTACTAAAGGGAGCAACTGAAAGAGTATGAACTCCAACAGGCTCGCTAAAGATAAATTTCCATACAAAAGCTCCAATTAATGCTCCAGCCAACTGCATCAATAAATATATAATAAATTTCTGAGCATTAATCACACCCATAATCCACATTGCAAAAGAAATGGCAGGATTAATATGAGCACCAGATAGTTTCGAAAAGCTTGCAATTGCAACCCCTATATATACTCCATGAGTTAATGCAATTATGGCGGTGTTTACAGCTCCGTCAGTCGTTGAGTAAAACTTTGTGAGCACAACAGATCCAAGGCCAAAAAAGACAAATCCAAAAACGGCAACCATTTCTATAAGTCCATGTTGTATTTGGGTTTTAAAACTCTCTTTATTCACGACTTGGTTTGTTAATTATTTGCCTCTATTGCTATCATACCGGAGGTAGATAATTTTTGCAGAAAAGTAATTACTTTTTATGGTAAATAGTCCTGAATAGACATTAGCTCTTTCTCATAGTTCTGCTTTCCAATCGGTATGTATCCGACTTCTGATACATACTGGGCTCCTTCTGTTAGATAGAAAGTAACGAATGCTGCTACTTCTGGTCGCTTTAATTCAGCATTGTTTACGTAGATGAAGATTGGTCTTGCAAGTGGTGTGTAAGAACCTTCTGAAATTGTATTGAGACTAGGCTCAATACACCCGTTTCCATCGTCGATCTTAACAATATTTATCTTATCTTTATTCACAATGTAATAAGCGTATCCAAAGTAACCAAGAGAGTTCTTGTCACCAGCGACTCCTTGAACTAGGATGTTGTCATCTTCACTAGCTGTATAGTCAGCTCGACTTGAACCTTCTTCTCCATTGACTACAAGGGTGAAGTAATCAAAAGTACCTGAATCAGTACCTGGCCCATAAAGATTGATCTTTTTGTCAGGCCAAGAAGGATCAACTTCATTCCATTTCAGTGCAGGATTGTATGTCCTCCAGATTTGGTTCAGTTGATCTACTGTCAAACATTCAACCCAAGTGTTGCTATTGTTAACAACTATTGAAAGGCCGTCATAAGCTACAGTAAGCTCAGTCCAATTTATATTGTTTTCAACGGCTATTACAGCCTCTTCATCTTTCATCGGCCTCGAAGCATCTGAAATAGCGGTTTCTCCAGCAGTGAATCTTTTTATCCCTCCTCCAGTTCCAGATACACCGACTGGAACTCGAATATCTGGTTGATATTTCATAAATTCTTCAGCGACTGCTTGGGTTATTGGGAATACAGTGCTTGAACCGTCGATCTCTATAGTACCTGATAGTTTTTCTCTGCTGACATAATTTTCAGTGATACTCTCTTTAGATTCTGTGCTACTATCACCACTGCTAACTGTACTGGATGGTGTAGTTATTTTTTCTGCATTTTCTTCTTTTTGGGCACAAGCTATAGCTACAGAAACAATCAAAAAAAGAGTAGAAAAGTACAAAAACAATAATTTGACTTTAGATACGTTATTAGTTAACATTCTCGCTTACTCCAATATATCGTTTTCGATGTCTGGATTTGAATATGTTTATAACATTTTTTAGCAGACATCGATACGATCCCATAACAAATGTTTATTGTCAATTTGGATCAACTTGTTAGATTTAAATGTTTTTCGTAAATTAAAATGTTAATTTCAGTTAAATAGTCAATATAATATTTAATTTCTACATAATTCGTTGAATTTATCCTATAAAAATAATTGTTTTCGTAAATTTTAAATTTATGTTACGAAATTGGCATAGCATGCTCTTTTTTGAACTTCTATCATTTTCAGATCAGGTAAAAAGGGAAGTCAATTATGTAATTTTTGGGGAGTTATATTTGATTAAAAGAATATAGTTTAGACAAGCTTAGTTTGAGACAAAAGCCCAAGGATTCCCATCAGGCAATTTCAGGAGCCACCCTTCCGACTTATCATTGAACTCTATATTACGAAAAATTTTCACGTCAATACCGTGAAATTTCTGAGCATGATCCATACAAGATTGCCAGTTGGTATTGTCTTTCAATTTTATTTCTTCACAAAGAAAGCAAATTATTTTTTTTATCTTAAGTTTCATGTTTATAAACAAATATTATCTTTATAAGAGGTAATATTTCTATGAAATCTATAGGTGCATTATAAGATTTTGCTTAATTTGATAATGTTTTACTTGTGAGCACATTATCTAACATCCTAAGAACCTCTAGACCTAAGCAACAAATAAAGAATATGTTGGTATTGGTTCCAATGTTATTTTCTATTAATTTATGGTGGAGCGATAATTCTGTAGCAAACACACTAACTATACTAAATTCGATTGTCGGAACATTAAGCTTTGGTTTTTCTTCTTGGATGATCTACATAATCAATGATTTTGTCGATAAAGAAAATGATAAAACTCACCCTGTAAAGTCAGGTAGACCTATTGCTTCTGGCTTAATATCAATTAATATAGCTATTCTCCTAATAATAATTTTCTTATCTTTGTCCTTAATCGCTGCATATTCTCTAGAAATAGATTTCTTCTTGAGTGTTATTTCTTATCAAATTTTGATGATTTGCTACTGTTTTTTTCTAAAAAAGATCTTTATAGTTGACGTCATTTCAGTAGCTACAGGGTACATGCTCAGGGCATTTGGAGGAGCATTGGTAGTGCAATATTCTCATTCTCATTTCATAAGGTTAGGATTGATAACTGAAAACGTAATAAATATTTCCATTTGGTTAACCTTGTGCACAGGGCTTGGATCACTGTTTGTTTTATTAATGAAACGTTACTCAGAGTTATCTTCAAGGAATAAAGGTCATTTAAAAAGGAATGTAATATACAAGTACGATTTAAATATCTTGTCAAAAAGTATTATAGCGTCAGAACTGATGACTTACTTTTGCTATCTAGGATATTGTATTTCAAGTTCCTTCACTTCTGAATTATTAAAAGGAAACACTCCTCCTGATTATTCCTTAATTCTCACTCTTCCATGGGTCATAATTGGAATGCGAAGATATAAATATGTTAGTACCGCCTTTCACATTGGCGAACATCCTGAGCAGGTTATAACAAAAGACAAATTATTACAGTTGATTTTTATTCTATGGGTGATAAGTTGCACATTTTTAATTTCAACCAGAGTCTAACTTGATAAGTTATACTCATTTGATATCATTTATTTGCTATGCCAGTCCATCTTAATACTAGAAATATATTTTTTATTCGTCATGGGCAATCTGAATCAAACACTCACACAGAACTTGCGGCAGGTCCAAATTATGATTCACCTCTGACTGAACTGGGAAAACAACAAGCTAAAGAACTAGGAAAACGCTTCAAAAATGAAAATATTACATTTGATTTATTGTTCACCTCTGAATTATCTAGAGCCATTGAAACATCTGAAATTTTTCTAGCAAGTTCAAGTAATGATGAAATAAAAATCAAAAGATCTAAACAACTTAACGAATTACAAATTCCTGGATGGAGAGGCAAAAAGAGAGTAGAAGTGATGACTCCAGAGGTTGAAATTCTCTGGGGGAAAAACGGAAAGTTATACTCACCTGATGACGGAGAATCTGAATACGAAGTACAAAAAAGATTTTCAAATTATATCGATCAAGAAATCTTATTCAAAACCGAAGTACAAAATATTAATCGCAGAATAAATATTGCTGTAGTAACACACGGATGGGCATTGAGATGCTATTTTCAATATATACTTGAATTCGACCAAAGTTATATAAGGAAGATGCAGATGGACAATACTTCTATAACACAATTTAAATTCAACTCGGAAGGATGGAGACTAATCCGTCTAAATGACTCAAGTCATTTAGATAAATTAGACAAAGAAACGGCAAGATACAAATGAAGATAACTAATATAACCGCATTCCCTATTCGCATTCCTAATGACTTCGACAAAGGAAGAAAAATAGATACAAAAAATATTAATACGGCAATGTTAGCAAACAAGGATATCCCTGATTCTGTCTATTATGGTCAGAAGACATCGAAAAAAAAATCTGAAGAAAAAAAGAGACATCTTGATATAAAAGATATGGGGGGCTATGAAAGCATAATAAAAGATATGGGAGAATATTATGTTGATGAAGGATCTAATACATCAATTTATTCCAAATCTCATGAAACAACCGTAGTAAGAATTGAAACTGAAAATGGACTTATTGGATGGGGCGAAGCTCAGTCTCCAGTTAGCCCAAACACAACAGCTACGATAATAAAAGACATTGTAACTCCATTAACAACTGGAAAAGATATATTTGACGTTGAAGCGATATGGCATCAAAATTATTCTTCAAAAAGAGAAAGAGGTCATTACACTGGCTTTTATATAGATGCTATTTGTGGGGTTGATATAGCTATTTGGGATGCTATTGGAAAAGCACTTAAACTTCCGACATGTAAGGTAATGGGAGGAGCTCATAGATCAAAGGTTACTCTATACAATGGAATTGGAGGAACCCTACCCGAGGAAGTAGCTGATCAGGCAGAATGGTCGGTAAGCAAAGGATATAAATTCGTAAAAATGCATTTAAAGGAGGACCTAGAAACTATTCTAGAGATTGCAACAAAAGTCAGGGAAAGGGTAGGAAATGCAATCGGCATTATGGTTGATGTGCACATGGGTTTTGACACTTTCAATGCAATCAAGCTTGGAAAGGCTTTGGAAAAATTAAACCTACTCTGGCTAGAATCTCCTTCAGATCCAACAGATATACCGGGTTTGTGTGAAATTTCTAGATCATTAGACCTACCGATTGCGAACGGAGAGTGGACNAGAACAAAATATGAAATGCGTGAAATATTTGAGAAAAGAGCTTATGACATCTCAATGCCTGATATNGCTAGAACCGGTTTAACCGGAGGAAAGCAAATAGCATCACTTGCTCAGCTTTACAACATTCCNGTATCACCTCACGTTGGCGGAGGAGGAATTCTTTCCGTAGCAGCTACTGTACAATTTTCATTAGGCACCCCAAATTTTCTGATAATGGAGCACTCAGAACAAGGAAATGCTGTTAAATCAATGATACTTTCTGATAAGTTTGATGCCTCTCGAGGACAGTTCAAACTGACTGATAAGCCAGGCTTGGGAATAGATATAGATGAGAAAAAGTTAGAAGAATTTAAAATANAACCTTCAATCTAAGAANTATAAATTAAGAATCNAAAGGNCGAACCAAGCCACCTATTACTACAGCAAATGCAAAAATTAANTGGCTNGNAGCCATTATTTGCAAAGGCAATACAACAATTCCAACATCNATAGCNGAAAAAATTACNGNAATTATAAAAGGGAAACCAANTTGAGTTGCNAGATTCATCCTNGAGAAAAANAGNACCTTNCCTAAGAATGTCACNCTTCTAATNTTTTCGTTGGGNTTTTGTTGAGAAAGGATNAGTAATTGCATCATAGATTTTCCTGATGGTTCATCACTTACAGAAGAANTACTATAAGTAGATCGGTAACGAATGTATAAAGCAGCTGAGATTATCACAAAAAATAANGTCCANATAGANATCAAGCCAGAATTGNAAATTCCTACAGCCAATGAAGATGGGTATATCAACAAAGTTAAGTCTGCGTGCAAAGTTTCCATCTTTAACCCTAATACAGTTTGTTTGTCCGTACCTCTCGCTACCTCACCATCTATGACATCTAAAGAAAGGGTTAAAATCATTAATAAAGAAGATATAAAGAAATTAGCAAATAAAGCAAAAGCACAGGACAAAAAAAGAGTCAAAAATGATACCAAGGTCAAGAAATTAGGATGGATCTTGATTAATATAGATATAAAAGCGAAAGGCAAAGTTAAAAGTCTAAAAACTGGAATTAAAGGNNTCCATANCTCTCTGCGCCTTAGNTCTAAAGGATAAATTTTAACTAGAAAAGACATAAATTAATGAATTGTAACGACCTTCATAATAACAACCCTTTTGAATAAATGAAAAATTAATTAACCTATACNNTGGCAACTACTTTTGAATCAATGAAAAAAATTCTTATCGTTCCTGGGAATCTATTCGTATCCAGAAATTATTTTTCGTCTCCTTTAATTGAAAAACTTTTCCAAATGTCAGTTAAAGAAAGATTAACAATCTATATAGCCGGACTAGAAGGAAATCCTGTTTCAAAGAACTTGCTTGAAAAATTAACTCCATTTTTTGAAGATAATTACAACATAAAATTGTTCCCGTTAATGAAACAGTTAGTGTCACCTAAGGAAAGATTACTGTGGTTTCTAAAAAATAATTACTTACATAGAGCATCAATTTATCGTTTCAACGAAATAAATAATTTTGTAACTCATAAAAGATTTAAAAAAATAACTAAAACTTATACTAAAGGGAAAGATGATCACTTATGGAAATCTGATATCTGGCCTAGCTATCTTGGCTTTCCATTTCCAAAATCAAAATTCTTATTGAAAATCCTCAAGAAACTCTTAAATTCAAAATACACTTCTTCAAATTCCACAATAGAAGGATATTTCAAGGATATTAAGCCAGATTTATTAATAATAGGTGATATTCAAGCTCCAATTAGTTTCAATTACACAACTGTTGCGAGAAAAAATAGAGTTAAAGTTGCTGGAAATGTACGAACTTGGGACCATCTCACTAAAAACGGACCTGTCGTCGAAAACTTAGATGAATATTGGGTTTGGAATAAAATAATGAAAGAAGAATTAAAACTTCTTCACGGTATACCTTACAAGAACATCTTTGAAGTAGGGTCTCCGCAATTCGATTATTACTCTTTCAAAAAGGAACGAGAAATTGATGATTTAATCAACTATTATCAGATGCAGAATCCTCTAAATTTTCTTAATATTCTTTCTAATAACAAAGTAATTTTCTTCGCAACAAATAGACCACACCGAGGCATAGGAGAAGAGTCAATAGTTGAGCACATCTGTGAAAACATTGCTTTAGGTAACTACTCAAAAGAAAAGGTTTATTTAATACTTAGATCTCATCCGTATGACGAAACTTTCAAATCTAGATTTAAGCAATTTTCAGATTACCCATTTGTCAATTTACTAGACTCACCTAATCTTTCAAGATTTAACCCTAAGGAATTCAGGAAAGATATGATAAGAGTGAGCATATTACTCAGAGAGTCTAGCTTGGTAATTTGTGGTCAAAGTACATTCGCGATAGACGCATCTTGTGCAAATGTTCCCATTATAAATATTGCATTTGACGGAAAAGAAGAAATTAATGAAATCTTATCAGTGAAAAATAGATACAACGTTGATCATTATCAAAAGTTACTCTCAATGAACGGTACAACCGTAGTGGATGATTTTGCTCTGCTTGATAAATCAATAACTGAATACCTATTAAACCCAGAAATTAAGTCGGATGGAAGAAAAATGATACAGAATAATTTTGCTGGAGTTACTTCAAAACAATCTTCTGACAAGATTTTAGATAGAATTTTAGATTTGCTTAAAGATAGATATGGTGGCAACGGGAGGAATTGAACCTCCGACCTAGGCCTTATGAAGACCCCGCTCTAACCCCTGAGCTACGTTGCCAAGATGCCTAAACACTTTACGACCTGATATTATGAGTGTCAAAAAATAATAGAGCTATTCTCTGATGTAATCTCCGCTTTTGCCGCCAGATTTTTCCAGTAATTTTATCTCTGAAATAAAAGCTGAACGGTCTATAGCTTTACACATATCATAAATTGTGACACAAGCAACTGCAACTGCATTGAAGGCTTCAATTTCAACTCCTGTTTTCCATTCCGCCTTTGTTGAAGCTACAACTTTCAAGCCGGGCAATGATTTGTCAAAATCGATTTTTATTTTAATTTCTGACAATGGCACAGGATGACAAAGTGGGATTAGAGTAGGTGTAGCTTTTGCAGCTGTAATACCCGCAGTCCTAGCTAATGTTATTACGTCTCCTTTCTTCATTTCTCCTTGCTTGATAACTTTCATAGTGCTCAGTTTCATAACAACATTTCCTTCAACTAACGCGAATCTTGCAGTAATTTCTTTATCAGTAACATCAACCATCTTGATTTCTCCTCTAGAATCAACGTGGCTCAATCCATTCATTTTTTTTTCTTTCTCAGCAGCTTGAACTGCCAACTTATCTGCTTTTTCGTTAAATTCGTCTCCAGAGTGACCTTTTACCCATTCCCATTCTGTAGATCTTGTTTCTAATAGATCATCTAATATTTTCCATAGATCGTGATTTGCATTGCGTTTCCAATTCTTTGTGATTGTGTTAATCACATAAGTGCTATCAGTATATATTTTGATTAAATCAGTTTCTTGAGTTCGCTTTAGACCTTCTATTACACCTGTGATTTCCATTCTGTTATTAGTTGTCTTTTGGTCACCTCCTGAATAATATAGTTCTTCGTCTCCATCAATTATGATAACTCCCCAACCTCCTGGGCCAGGATTACCTAAGCATGCCCCATCTGAATAAATTTTTATCATATGAAAATATTACAGACTACTATTGTTATTATAAATCTCCATAATCTCTTTCATTAAAGAGACGCCTTCTTGTTTGGGTCTTTGAAATGAATTCCTTCCTACTATGGAGCCAAACCCCCCGCCTTGTGCTATTCCTGTTATCTCATCCATAATTTCTTCTTTTCCTTTTGCTGGTCCACCAGAAAATATTACTATCCTTTTTCCATTAAAAGCAGACTTGATGCAATGCGCAACTCTTTCAGAAAGTCTTGAAGTAGGAATGTTAGCTTTAGTAAAAATACCTTTGACTTCTTCGTTACTCAGATGATCATCAGGGGGTTTTATTTTTATCACATTTGCACCCATTTGTGCTGCTATATGTGCTGCGTAAGCCACAACATCCAAGGCAGTCTCATCCTCTTTTTTTAACGATCCACCTCTAGGGTAACTCCAAACAACTACAGCCAATCCTTCTGATTTAGCTTTTCTTGTTATTTCTCTCAACTCTTCATACATCTTTGGAGAAGAATCTGAACCTGGATATATAGAAAATCCTACAGCAACACATCCAAGCCTGATTGCATCTTCTACAGTAGATGTCATTGTTTGGGTAGGCTCTCCCGAAAATAATGAATCAGAATTATTCAGCTTTAATATTAATGGGATCCTATCAGCATATTTCTTGGCTCCATGTTCTATAAAACCAAGAGGTGCAGCATAAGCGTTACACCCTGCTTCTATAGCAAATTCAAAATGATATTCTGGATCAAATGCATCTGGATTTGGAGCAAAAGACTTAGCTGGTCCATGCTCAAATCCTTGATCGACAGGGAGAATTACTAGTCTGCCGGTTCCTGCCAAAGTTCCTGACATTAACAATCTTTCTATATTGCCTAAAGTACTGGAATTTTCATGTTGGTACCAAGAAAGNATCTCTTTTACTCTATTCGTTGTATTCATAACCTCTTCTAACTAGATGCATTAATCAGAAATATAGTTTAACTTATTAGATAAAACAACTAATCTCTAAGTTTGACATGCAAAATATTAATCTTGATCAATATCTGGAAGCTGAGTTACCAGATTCGAACTCGGAAAATTTAGATTTAAGAGATCTTATTACTGCAATAAGTAAAGCGACAATTTCGATTGCCAAAGATACTAGGATAACCGGTCTTAAAAAAATCAGGGGATCTTTGAACAANATAAATGTTCAAGGTGAGCAAGTCAAAATACTTGACGAGTTATCAAATGACAAACTTTTGAAAGCCTTATCACAGTGCCCTTCTTGCTCTGGGTTTGCAAGTGAAGAGCTTGAGGAACCAGTCTTATACAACTCTACATCTAGATTTATGGTTGTGGCAGACCCTTTAGATGGGTCTAGCAATATAAATGTTAATATGCCAATTGGAACTATATTTGGAGTAATAAGAAATACTGACTACGACAAAAGTAGCTTTATAAAATCAGGTCGCTATTACGTTAGCGCAGGTTATTCTTTGTACGGCCCTTCAGATATATTTGTGTTGACTATAAATAACAAGGTAGTTGAGTTCACCCTTGAGCCAGAAAGCGAACAATACTATTTGACAAGAAGTGACATAAAGGTCCCAAAAGAAGGATCAATTTATTCAATTAACGAAGGTAATTTCAAAGTCTGGGACAGCAGGATAAAAAAATGGAATTTAAGTACCAAGAACCCTCAAGGAACTTCGAACAAAACCAAAAAGTTAAGATATGTAGGCTCTCTGGTGGCAGACGCACATAGGACTTTGATAGAAGGTGGAATATTCGCTTACCCTTCTGACAAAAAAAACCCTGAAGGAAAGTTGAGGCTTATGTACGAAGCAAATCCATTCGCATTAATTTTCACTTCTGCTGGAGGGAGTGCTTTCAATCTTGAAAAAGAAATACTCGACATAGAGCCTGAAAGTTTTCATCAAAGGACACCTCTAATATTAGGCTCAAAGTTAGACGTACATGACTTTTTAGGCTATCTAACTCCTAAAGGAAAAAATAGAAAAGAGAACTCTGAGGTAACCAATATTTTTAAATGGAGNTCTAAATCAATAAATAACTTAAGAAACATACTAAAGTTATCTAGGCTGAAATTTGCCAATAAAGTTGGTGTTACTAGAGGGACTATCCTGCGGTGGGAAATTGGGTCTAGAAAGCCTAATTACTCAAACAAGAAAGCATTAGATAATATCTACTTGGCAACAAGAAAAGATTTGATAGAAAATCCTCTTGAAAAATCTTAACCGCCCAGCTGAAACATCTCTATTTTAGAACTTCTTTTATTTAAACCAGAGCTTCTGTCAGATGAGTATTTATCATTTCGGTTTTCCCAAGTACTGACAATCATATTTGAAATAAAATCATCTGATTTTCCATTTCTTAATGCTGATTTCAAGTCGACTCCGTCCTCAGAGAACAGGCAAGTAACTAGTCTTCCATCAGTTGAAATTCTTGCCCGAGTGCACGAAGAACAAAAAGGGTTAGAAACTGAGGATATAAAGCCTAACTCACCACTGCCATCATTAAACTCAAATCGATCCGCCACCTCTCCTGAATAATTTTTCTCAATCGGAGTAATTGCAAAATTCTTTGAAATCAATTCTATTAAATCCTTACTCGGATAAACATGTTTACTGTCCCAAGAATTTAGAGTCCCTACATCCATAAATTCTATAAATCTGAGGATCAAATTGCTCGATTTACAATAATCTACTAAATCCAATATTGAGTCTTCATTNCTTCCTTTTTTTACCACACAATTTATCTTTATTCCTGTAAATCCGGAATCAATAGCCGACTGAATCCCTTTCAAGACTTTTTCTACTGAAAAGTCCTTCCCGCTCATCTCTTTAAATGTAGACTCATCTAATGAATCTAGGCTTACTGATAGCCTTTTTAATCCAGCTGTAAATAGACTTTCAGCATATTTTTCAAGTAAATAACCNTTTGTCGTCATTGCGAGATCAAGTTTTTGTTCAATACTGGACAAATCTTTAACCAATCCTTGGATATCAGATCTCACTAAGGGCTCACCGCCAGTTAGTCGAATTTTATTAACACCTAAATCTACAAATATCCGTGAAAGTCTTACTATCTCTTCGAATGATAGGATTTCATTTTTATTTAGGAACTTATACGCCTCGCCGTATAATTCTTCTGGCATACAATATCTGCATCTGAAATTACATCTGTCCGTGACAGAAATTCGCAAATCTCTTAAAGATCGATTCATTCTGTCATTAATTTTCATGATTCTTAAATAAGTAGTTTATTAATCCTTTGCACGCTCTTCCTCTATGGCTAATCTTATCTTTTTCATTATCACTTAAGTTTCCCATAGATTTATTATAACCAAGAGGAATGAATATTGGATCATAACCGAATCCATTTTTTCCAGATATTATTTTAGAAATCTTTCCTTCACATTGACCTGAAAACTCTTGATGNTCTTCTGTAATAAAATCAGAAAATCTAATATAACATACAAATCTAGCCTTCCTATTTGAAGAAGAAGTATCTTTTAATTGATGAAGGACCAATTTNTTTCGCTCTGGGCTTGGCATATCAGGATGCCCATATCTCGCTGACTTGATACCAGGATTTCCANCTAACTCATCTATTTCTATGCCTGAATCTTCAGACATTATATAGCACTCATTAATATCAGCTTCAGTTGCTTTGACTTCTTTTATTTTTTTTAAATAGAAGTCGAGCTTTATTTTAGCATTCTCAGAAAAAGACATACCATTTTCATNAGGTTCANTCCTAATTCCAAATATGTCGATTCCTTGCACGGAAGAGAAATAACCACGTAATATTCTTCTAAATTCCGTTATTTTTCCCTGACTACTTGTTGCTAGAATTAAGTTCATTTTTTGAATAATACAGAATTGAGTTCATATAGCAATTATTTTGCGTTGATTTAGGTACAAGTTGATGCTATATTCTCTAACAGTAGTTTTGTTTGGCGGCACAGGCTTTAGTTAAAGAATCATAATTTATGATAGTAAAGATATCTAAATACGTAGCACTTTTCTCAGTAACTATTCTTATGACAATTGGATGCAGTCCGCATCATGAACAGAGTACTTTTGCCAACGCAGGCCCAGTTGCAACGAGCCAATCAAACCTTTTCTACTTAATGTTTTGGATTGCAGCCTTAATCTTTGTTGTAGTCCAAGGTGCTCTGATATTTGCAATAATTAATTTTAGAAGAAGAGAGCATCCAATCCCGGGAAGCGATTTTAAACTGCCCGACATACCTCCGAAACAAGTTCATGGCAACACCAAACTTGAGCTTCTCTGGACTATCATCCCTGCTTTGATATTAGTTGCAATAGCAATTCCAACTATTCAGGTTATCTATGAGACTTATGAGCCACCAGAAAATTCAGATCCATTAGAGATAATAGCTATAGGACATCAATGGTGGTGGGAATTTAGGTATCCTGATGAGGGAATAGTGACTGCTAATGAATTAGTAGTTCCCACAAACAGGCCAATAAATGTTAATCTCAAAAGCCAAGATGTTATACACAGTTTCTGGATTCCCCAAGTTGCCGGAAAACAAGACACGATGCCAGGTAATACCAATCAAATGTGGTTTCAAATTGATAAACCGGGTAACTACTCCGGTCAATGTGCTGAATTCTGTGGTGTCGCACATGCACGAATGAGATTTAGAGTAGTTGCGAATACTACTGAAGATTTCGAAACTTGGATGAAAATGATAAAAACTCCTCCCAAAGCAGCAACGTCAGACGGATACGGTTTATTTCTAGCCCATTGCAGTATGTGCCATACCATAGATAGCTACGTGGAAAATTCCTATGAAAAAGAAATAACAATTCAAAACGATCGATGGAATGATTGGTATTCAAACCAAGAAGAGGCTGTTAGAGTTTCGGCTCCAAATTTGACACATTTAGGGATTAGGTCAATGTTAGCTGCAGGAGAAAAGGATCTCACCAGAGAAAACCTTATAGCCTGGATAACAAATCCTTCTGATATAAAAACTGGGACTAGAATGCAAACGGTAGCAAATGTGTATAAAGAAGGTTCTGCAAAGCTGAAGGAACATGAAGTAGAAGCTATTGCAGATTACCTTCTGAGTCAAAAACCAGAAAATTGGGGAATGCTGAGCGGTAAAGGCGTAGATACAGAAGAGAAAGAAGAAATAGCCTGGAATACACCAGAAGANCACGGAAAATATTTGTTCATAAATCAAGGATGTTCTGGATGTCATTCATTAACCGACGAAGAAATTGTAGGTCCAGGAATGCAAGGAATACTTGGAAGAGCTGCTACAAGGGTTTCAGGGTTAACCGCGGAAGAATATATTTATAATTCGATAGTGTCTCCAAACGAGTACTTAGTTGAGGGTTATCCAGAGAATGTAATGCCTCAAGCATTTGAGAATTTGAGCGAAGAAGAATTAAATGCTTTGATTTCATACTTAAAAACAATTGAGTAAATGGTAAAATAATCTTTAGGAGAAAATAATAAAATGACAACAATTTCATATCCGACAATAATTCCAAGACCTAAGGAATATGTGACTGGAATTTGGGGCTGGCTGACAACTATAGACCACAAGAGAATAGGTACAATGTACGGAGTAACGGCCATTATATGGTTTCTTATAGCGGGCATCGAGGCACTTCTTATAAGGTTACAACTAGCTCAACCAGAAGGAAAAGTTTTAACTCCTGAAGTTTATAATCAAATGTTCACTATGCACGGAACTACTATGATATTTTTAGTAGTAATGCCTTTGAGTGCCGCATTTTTCAACTGGATTATTCCACTTCAACTTGGAGCTCGCGATGTGGCATTTCCAAGATTGAATGCGTTCAGTTACTGGGCTTTTCTGTTCGGTGGAATTCTTCTTAATATATCTTGGTTCACAGGCGAAGCTCCAAATGCGGGATGGTTTGCATATGCACCCAATACCCAAGTACCCTACAACCCTACAAATGGAGTAACCTACTGGATTCTAGGTCTTCAGGTTCTTGGGATAGCTTCTCTTGCTGCAGGATTTAATTTTTTAACAACTATTATTAATATGAGAGCTCCTGGGATGAGCTTCTTCAAAATGCCGGTTTTTGTTTGGATGACAGCTGTCGTAAACGTACTGATTATTTTAGCATTCCCTATTATAACAGTGGCTCTAATCCAGCTACAATTTGACCGATTATTTGGAACTCACTTCTTTAATTCTGCAATGGGCGGAGATCCTGTAATGTGGCAACATATGTTTTGGCTTTTTGGTCACCCAGAAGTATATATATTAATTCTTCCTGCAATGGGCATAGTCTCTGAAGTGCTCCCAACCTTTTCAAAAAAACCTTTGTTTGGTTACTCGGCTGTTGTCTTTTCAGGCATAGTAATTGGTTTCTTAGGGTGGTTTGTATGGAGTCATCACATGTTCACGGTTGGACTAGGTCCAGCGGCTAACGCTGCCTTTACAGTTTCCACAATGCTTATAGCTGTTCCCACTGGTGTCAAAATATTTAACTGGATCGGTACTCTCTGGGGCGGATCCATAAGAGTTACTACGGCTCTACTGTTTTCTGTAGGTTTTATAAGCATGTTTGTAATTGGAGGTTTGAGCGGTGTAACCCATGCTTCACCACCCTCAGATGCACAACAACAAGACACTTATTATGTAGTTGCTCACTTTCACTATGTACTAATGGGAGGGTCTCTTCTAGGGCTGTGGTCAGGAATTTACTACTGGTGGCCAAAATTTACTGGAAGATTCTTGAATGAAAAGTTAGGATTTTGGCATTTTGGGATGGTTCTGCTCGGCTTTAACATAACGTTCTTTCCTATGCACTGGTTAGGATTTGACGGCATGCCCAGAAGGGTTGCGACATATCCAGAAGGGATGGGATGGGATGTATCCAATTTAGTATCAACTATCGGAGCCTTCGTGTTAGCAGCAGGAGTCTTAATATTTCTCTTTAACGTCGTCTACTCAAATCTTAGAATGCCTAAAACAGCTAGTAATGATCCTTGGGATGCAAGAACATTAGAATGGACCATAAGTTCCCCTCCTCCTCATTACAATTTTGAGGAAATACCCGAAGTGAAATATAGGGATGACTTCTGGTATAGGAAATATCCGGAGCTAGCCTTTGAAACCCACGGTGGTGGATCAGATCATACTGAACAAGAAATCGATGAGAATCACCATGGTGATATTCATATGCCAGACCCATCATATTATCCACTTTTCTTAGGCCTTGGTCTTACTATAATGATAGGTGGATTTTTGCCATTTCTCGGCCACTGGATTGTATGCGGGATAGGATTAGTTATATTTACTTGGTCCTTTCTAGGATGGTGCTACGAACCTGTGAACGATTGATTAGAAGAGAGAAACATGTCTGAAACAAATATAGATACACATCAAACAAGTACAAGCACAGGAGTAGATAATAGAAAGCTCCTTATGTGGCTTTTCCTAGGATCTGACTGTTTATTCTTTGGATCTTTCATTTCAACCTATTTGGTGTACAGAAATAGGAGTCTAAGCGGTCCGTATCCTAACGAGATTTTGGATATACCAATAACTACTGTGAGCACATTCGTTTTACTAATGAGTTCATTAGCAATGGTTTTAGGATTGAATTATGTCAAAGAAGGTAGACAAGTGCTTGGAAGGTACTGGACTTTAGCAACAGCTTTGCAAGGGATGGTCTTTCTAGGTTTCCAAGTTTATGAATTCACCCATTTTGCTCACGCCGGACTAACCCCTAGAACAAATATATTTGGAACTACGTTCTTTACTATGACAGGTTTTCATGGAGGGCACGTTACTTTTGGAGTAATTTGGTTATTAATTTTTGCAGGCTCCAGTTTGGCAAATACAATACGTCAGCGTTTACTGATTCTAAGTGCCTTCCTAAGCGTAGTTGTCACAATGATTGGATTCTTTATGACCGAAACACTAGATGTAATACCTCATATGCCTTTTGCCGTAACTCTAGCATTCATCCTTTTAGGTTCCCTTGGAACAGTTTTGTCATTATTTATGCTAAGAACTCCCGACGCTCCATCCAGTGTGATATCAAACCAAGAAAGTAACTTGGAGATTGCCGGATTGTACTGGCACTTTGTCGATATAGTGTGGATAGTGATCTTTACAGTTGTTTATCTAATATCAGCAAATGATGGAGCACCCCTATTATGAAAATAGTTATTGACCTAAGCAAGATGAAGAATTCATTCGTAAAGATATTTCAAAGTTTCTTGGGACATAGTACTAGAGGGTACTTTAGAGTACCCAATACGCCTCAGGATTTACCTGACCCTAAGGACGACACTCCTTGGGCTGGATATGCTTCCTACTTAGGAGATCAATTTAATAAAATAACAAGAAAAGACGGACATGGGTCGCCAGTTTTTTATGCAGTAATAGGTCTAATTCTTGGAATAATAACACTTATAGAATTTGGAATATTCTATGTGGAAAGCCTAGGTGTACTTTTAGTTCCTCTTTTGCTTATTTTATCCTTATTAAAATTCGTAATGGTTGTAGGGTTTTTTATGCATCTTAGATTTGATAACAAGCTATTTACCTACCTATTCGCAGCTGGGTTTATACTAGCAGTGGCAATATCGATCGCGCTAATTGTACTTCTAGCTATAAAACCTTAAATTAAGCCGACGTAAATAATCGATTAGATTCAAGAATCCTCATTATGACATTATCTGAGAGATTCTTATAGGGTAGTTTATAGTGATCTAACCATACCGCTGACAAATCACTTTGAATCTGATGCATAGCCGACTTTGAGTTTTTTCTGATAAGCAACGCTCGGAATATTGATTCAGACAAACTAAGTTCAGGAAAAATAAAGTCGTGTGGATTTTTTTTGAACTTCGAGCATTTTACAATGAGCTGATCAAGTTTATCATTTGAATTTGGTTTAATGCCTGCTGATTTTAACCTTTCAGAAAGTATAAGTTCTACAGAATATCCTCCACTCTCTAAGCTAGAGAAATCTATAGAATAGGTTCTTTCTAAATCTTCGTTTACTTGTTGCTTTTTCTTTGCCATATCAATGATCTAGTGTCATTACATCAACTAAGTCTCCTGAATTGATTACTTTACAATCCTCAGGACAAATTGCAAGTCCATTAGCAAAAACTAAAGAACTCAAAATATTGGAACTTTGATCTTCGTATACTTTTGCAGCATACTTCGAGCCATGCTTGATAAGTTTTACACGCACAAAAATCTTACGCTGATCATCATTCTGAATAGTCTTATCAATTTTTGCTCTTATAGTCTCTCTCAAGATGGTTTTATAGCCTCTCATTTTCAAAATCAAAGGCCTAACAAATAATTCAAAGCATACATAGGCACTAACAGGATTTCCAGGCAACCCGATCTGATAAACTTTTCTGCCTGACAAATTTAATTCTCCAAAAGCTAATGGTTTTCCTGGCCTCATCCTAATACCCCAAAAATTTATATCTCCTTTTCTAACTAATACGTCCTTTATTAGGTCAAAATCTCCTTTAGAAACTCCTCCTATGGAAACAATGAGATCACTATCACTACAACTGTCTAATACTTTTTCCAAAGCATCCTCTTCATCTGGAATAACTTCACATATATTAGGTATTCCGCCAGCTTCTTTTATGGCTGAAGCGATTGAAAATAAATTGGAGTCATATATCTGGCCATCTTTTTTTTCTCTTCCAGGTAATACAATTTCATTGCCGGTTGATAATACAGAAATAATGGGTTTTCTAACTACTAATATTCTATCGATACCAAGAGAAGCCGCGACTCCGACTGACGGAGCATTTAAATATGTACCTTTCTCTAGAACTTTCTCACCAATCTTGTAGTCTAGTCCAGATTTCCGTATGTTGTCACCCAATGCCACAGGCTTGTTTACTACTACTTCGGATGGATAATTAGAACCTCGCACTGGGCCACTGTCTGTATGCTCAAAAGGAATAACACAGTCTGCGCCTGTGGGAATCTCTCCGCCTGTCATTATTCTAATTGCTTGTCCTTTTTTTAAAATCGTATTTGATACATTTTCAGCACCCACTCTTCCAACAACTTGCAACTTGACTCTAGCTTGATTACAATTTTCTACATCTAAATATTTAGCTGCAAATCCATCCATTGCCGAATTATTTTTTTCTGGAAGATCAAATGGTGCAATAACGTCCTCTCCTAAAAAATGCCCGAGAGAATTGATGAGATCTTTTTTTTCTAAATCTAATTGTTTAAATTTTGAAAAAATTTTTTGCTGAGCTTCCTCAACAGGTAACATTTGAGGTTCAATACCTAAATTCATCATGTTAATTAAACTCTCAAAGAAAAATTGATTTGGGATTTTAAAGACTCTAAAATATTTTTTTCACATTGATCAATTTCAGGTCCGGATAGAGTTTTTTTGTCTGATCCATATGTAATTCTAACAGTTACGGATTTTTCACTATTTTTCAAAGATTTACCTACATAAACATCTACAATTTTACAATTCTTCACTAAGTCAAATTTTTCGATTTCGACAATAATTGATTCAGAGAATATCGTATCTTCAACTATGAAACTTAAGTCACGTTTTGAAACTGGATAACGACTTATTTGATTATATTTAACCTGGCTGGTGGGCAAATAATTCGACAATATTTTTTTTATATCAAGATCTAATAAAATAACATTTTGGTGGTTTATATCAAACAAGTTTATTATCTCGTCCGATACTTCTCCAAAAGTTCCAATTACTTCCTTATTAAGCAATATTTGAAATCCTTTATAAGATGAAAAGATATCACCCCTACAAGGAGAAATGCTGTATGAAATCCGAAGTTCTGAAAACAAATTATCGAGTATACTTTTTAAATCAAATATGTCTACGGGTCTTTCTTTCTCCCAGACTGTCTTTTCTATGGTACCTGAAAGACCGCAACATAAAATTTTAGATTCATTTGGCAACTCTTCATTATTATTTTTTGTAAAAATTGTGCCCAACTCAAACAGCCTGACGCTTCCAACAGAATTCCTACTGTTTAAAGATAAGGATTTTAAAATACCTGATCTCAGTGTAGGTTTCATAAACTCAACGTCCCTGGACATTGGATTCATTATTTTCACTAAATCCTCTTCGTTGAATGATGGCATTGTTGAAGCTATATTTTCTTTAGAATCAGCAGAATAATTAATTACCTCAAAGCAACCTAGAGATACCATTATGTCTCTTAAGTGCTCCTGAAAATCAATTTCAATATTAGGAATCGAAGTGGGTATAGCACCAGCAATGGTAGTTGCAGGGATGGATTCGTACCCTATCAATCTTGCAATTTCTTCACAAAGATCCTCTTGAATAGTAATGTCGGGTCGCCAGTAAGGTAGATCAACATCCCAAACATCGTTTTCGTTTTTGCTGGAATGCTTATATTCGAATCCTAATCCATTAAATATTGAATTGACCTGGTTACTTTCAATTTTTATACCCAATAGAGACTCAAGTCTTGATCCGTGTAATCGCAATTTTTCATCATTTTGAGCGAATTTTTTAACATCTACTACTCTTGAAGAAATCTCTCCTCCTGTAATATCTCTAATAAGATGAATTGCTCGATTGAAAGCAACTTCACATAACTGAGGTTTTAAGTTTTTTTCAAATCGTAAAGTAGCTTGACTTTTAAGTTCTAACTTAGAGGCAGTGTTCCTATTATTGCCTCCTTCAAAACAAGCGGATTCTAAAACGATCAAACTGGTATTCTCATTAATTCCCGATTCAAGCCCTCCCTTAATTCCAGCAACAGCCATAGGAACTTTAGAGTCAGCTATCACTAGCATCTCCTCTTTCAAATTATGAGAATCGCCATCTAATGTAACTATCTTTTCTCCTTTTTTTGCTCGTCTTACTACAATAGTTTTGTCATTTACTTTTTCATAATCGAATGCATGAATTGGCTGTCCTAATTCAAACATTACATAATTCGTAATATCTACAATATTGTTTATAGGGTTTTCACCGATAGAAACTAGGGCATCTTTCAACCATTTAGGAGATTCTTGAATTTTAATACCACTAATAACTGCACCAATATACCTACTACATAAATCGGGATCTTTTATTGAAATATTAAGATCATGTTTAGGATCCGGGTGTTCGTTTATAGAAAACGATTTTAGCGATTTCAGATCGGTACCAGTAATTGCGGATATCTCTCTCGCAACTCCATATACTCCTAAGCAATCAGGTCGATTAGGGGTCAATTCTAAATCAATGATAGTGTCATTAAAAATCTCTTTTAGATCATTTCCTACTCTTAAGGTGCCTTCTAAATCAAGAATACCATCGTGATCTTCCCCTAATCCCAGTTCCAAAGCAGAACATATCATGCCGTTAGATATTTCTCCTCTTATCTTAGATTTTTTGAGAGTTTCCATTTTACCTGACTTAGGGTTGTATAGTTTAGAACCCACGGGTGCAAAAGCGACTTTTTGATTCTTATATAAATTATTAGCTCCGCAGACTACCTTTATTAAATTATCGTTGTAGACGATTTCAACCAAACTAAGTCTGTCTGCGTTAGGATGTTTATTTATCTTGCTGATTTCGGCTACTACAACTCCTTCCCAATTACCTTGATGTTGAACAGACCCGACCTCAGTTCCAGCAAGAGTTAGCTTATCCAATAAGTCATCAATATTATGAATATCAACATAGTTTTTTAACCAATTTACAGATATCTTCAATATATTATCTCCATTAAAACTGACCTAAGAACCTCAAATCATTAGAATAAAATAAACGAATATCATCAATGTTGTGTTTTATCATCGCAATTCTTTCAGGTCCCATACCAAAAGCAAAGCCAGTTAACTCAGGATCTTTATAGCCAGCTTTCTCAAATACTTTTGGATGAACCATTCCCGCCCCAAGTATTTCAAGCCATTTTCCTTCCCAATAAATAGACATGTCGACTCCAGGCTCGACAAACGGAAAATAATCGCATCTAAATCTTATTTTTGTATCGCTCCCAAATATTTTTTTTACAAATTCATATAAAGTTCCTTTCAAATCAGAGAAAGTGAGTTTTCTATCAACCGCTAATCCTTCTACTTGGTAAAAGTGCCACTCATGAGTCGAATCTGTTGATTCATATCGATAACACTTTCCTGGCACTATAACCCTTATAGGAGGATCTTGATTTTCCATAATCCTTGCTTGAACAGGAGAGGTGTGGGTTCTCAGAAGCATTTTATTTCCAGAAGAGTTCTTTTCTTCGTCTATCCACATCGTATCCCACATATCCCTCGCAGGATGATTGTCCGGTATATTCAGCATATCAAAATTGTATTTATCCCATTCAATTTCTGGCCCTTCTGCTATTTGAAAGCCTAAAGACACAAAAGTCTTTTTTATTTCACGGAGAGTTTGTGTAACAGGATGTAATTTCCCAACTTGATTAAATCTACCCGGTAAAGTGTAATCTTCGATAGAAATTTGATCATTTTCCTCCAATTTTAGGTCATTTAGAGCCTTTTCTAGCATAATCTGACATTTATTCCTTATTCGATTTCCCGACAAACCAACGGATTTTCTCATTGCAGGGTCTAAATTTTTAATATCTTTAAGTATCAAAGATAATCTGGATTTTCTCCCCAAATATTTTACCCGCCAAGCATCAATTTTAAGTTCAGAATCACAAGATTTCAGATCGATTTCAGATTGTTTTTGTATTTTTTTTATCTCATCTAACAAACGGTTCTCCAAGTACCTAAAAACTTTTTTCATGAAAAATCACTCAAAAAAAGAGTAAAGTTCGATAATTTCCATTAAATTTTATCTAATATAGTTGAACAATCAAGTTTATTTAAGTACAATCTACTTATTAAATTGGATGTGATCGATAAGATCAATCTAAGTATAAGATTCAGGAGGTCTTCAGATGAAGTTGACAGCTTATAGCGTTAAATTGAAGAAGGTTGTTGAGATTTCAAATCCAAAGATAGTTACTATGAAGAACGGCAGAAAGGCTGTTCAGGGTGTAGCTGCAGAGGATCCATCTTCAAAAGTATTTAGGATTCTAAGTGACAAGGATGTTGCAGAGGTTGAAAAGCAGATAGGTTAAATCTACTTATTTACTAAAACATATGAACAGGGCGACTTACCTTTTGTGGTAAGTCGCTTATTTGTTTTAAGAATCTAAATCATGGAACAGACAACTTTAGGAAAAACAGGATTAAGAGTAAGTCGTTTGGGAATAGGACTTTCAGAAATTGGTTCTAGCGATGAATCTAATGTAAAAAAAATCCTTGCAACAGCATTAGATGCAGGTATAAATTTTTTTGACACAGCTTCTTGCTATGGTAGGAGTGAAGAATTTATAGGAAAAACAATGTCCAGCATGAGAGATAATTTTGTATTGGCATCAAAATGTGGACATTCATCTAGATTCAATGAGAATTTTAAAGACTGGGGCTATAAAGGAATTAAAGCCAGTATAGACAGAAGTTTAAGGTTACTAAAAACCGATAGATTAGATCTTATTCAAGTCCACTCTTGTGATTTACAAGAGCTAGAAAAAGGTGAAATTATGAAAGCCTTAGAAGAGTCAAAATCAGAAGGTAAGGTTCTTCATCTAGGGTACAGTGGAGATAATGATGCTGCTGTATGGGCTGCAGAAAGTGGGTTTTTTGAAACAATTCAGACTAGTTTTAATTTGGTAGAACAAAAAGCAAGATATAAATTATTCGATGTTACAAGAAATAATGGTTTAGGTGTGATTGCGAAACGCCCTATTGCAAATGGAGCTTGGAGAGCTCTAGAAAAACCTAATGTATCAGCTGCCCCATCCGACTATGCAGCAGAATATTATAAGAGAGCTCAAATATTAGGAGAAATTGGCCCTTTATACGACGAACCAGAGGATAGAATATTAACCTCTATGGGTTTTATCTTTAGTTTTGATGAAGTAGATGTAGCTATTATAGGCACGCAAAATCGTCACCACCTAAAAAGTAATATTGAAATGTATAATAATTCACTTCCAATTTCGAAATCTACTGTTGATGATTTATGCTCACGATTTGATAGTCTTGGCAATGAATGGAACCAAAGAACTTGATATGGCAGGTACAAAGAGGATCTTAACAGGAATAAGACCTACTGGTGCCTTACATTTAGGGCATTATGTGGGAGCCCTTGAAACATGGCTAGAATATCAAGACTCCTATGAGTCGTTTTTCCTGATAGCAGATTATCAAGCTCTTGGTGATAACTTTGACGATATAGATAAAATAACTGACTCGGTGCGCCAGGTTACTATTGACTGGCTTTCGGTAGGTCTAGATCCTGAGAAAAGTAACTTTGTAATACAAAGTTATGTTCCTGAACATGCAGAATTAACCACTCTACTCAGCTTCATTACCCCTCTAGGGATGCTAGAACGTAATCCGACTCTAAAAGGTGAACTTGACCAGCTCGCTGTAGAAAAAAGAACAGTAGGGTTTTTCAATTATCCTATGAGTCAAGTTGCTGATATCCTTCTTCCTAGAGCTGACTTGGTTCCGGTGGGCGAAGATCAAGCTCCCCATATAGAAATGACCAGAGAAGTTGCAAGGAAATTTAATAGGATATTTGAACCAGTATTTAAAGAGCCTGAAACAAAAATTGGTAGAGTTCCTAGACTTAAAGGTATCGACGGCAGTAATAAAATGAGCAAATCTAAAGGTAATGTAATTGAATTAAGGTTTACCGAAGATCAAGTTTCAAAAGCTGTGATGTCAATGTATACAGATCCAAATAGGCTAAAAGCAACTGACCCAGGAACTGTTGAAGGTAATCCTGTTTTTCAATATCACGATGCATTTAATCCAGATAAAGAAAAAGTTAATGATTTTAAGCATAGATACCGAGAAGGAAAAGTTGGAGATGTAGAAGTTAAAAAAGATCTAGTAGTAGCAATAAACCAATTCTTAGATCCAATCAGAGAAAAGAGATCACACTACGAAAACAATCCCAATGAAGTTGAGGCAGCATTAATGAAAGGGATAAGTAAGGCTAGAGAAATTGCGAAAGAGACTATGGAAATGGTGCGATCAGCTATGAAGATCAACTCTTACACATCTAAGTGGTAATTAATGAATGCATCGTATCCAGATTCTAATGAGTTTAAAAAACTCTCAAAAAAATTTAACTATATTCCAATATTTTCAAAAATAAGTAAACAAGGCCACACTCCTGTCTCGGTATATAGAAATTTAAAAAGTGCATCGAATTCATTTCTGCTGGAATCGGTAGAAGGAAGCAAAAACGTTGCAAGATTTAGTTTCATAGGTATAAATCCTCAAGAGGTTATAAAGACTGGAGATAAAGAAGAATATTCAAAAGTGAATCCTCTAGAAATATTAGAAGATTCTATAAAAAATATAAATCAACCTAATATTCGAGGCTTACCAAAATTTAATGGTGGTGCAGTTGGCTATCTATCTTATGAAACGGTTAGTTATTTTGAACCAAAGATAAAGAAAATACAAAATGCCCTTACCTACTTTCCAGAAAGCATTTTTTTGATAGGCAGCACATTAATAATATTTGACCACGAAGAAGATTGCATATTTGTTGTGGCTCATGCTGATCTAAGAAAAGAAGAAAACCTAGATAAAGCTTTTAAAAAGTGCAATCACGAGATAAAAGAAATAATATCTCAAATTCAAAAAATTAAACCCGATATAACCCAAGAAATGGCAGATGCAACAAACCTAGAAATTGAATATTTAACGACCAGAGAAGAATTTAAAAAATCAGTTGAGAGTACAAAAGAACTTATATATCAAGGAGAGATGATTCAAGCGGTTTTATCACAAAAGCTAAGAGTTAAAACTTCCTCAAATGCGATAAATATCTTTGACTCCTTGAGAAATATAAATCCTTCTCCTTATATGTTTCTATTGGATTTTGAAGATTTTCAGATAATTGGTTCTTCTCCAGAATTACTAGTAAAACTTGACGACTCTACTATAGCTGTTCATCCAATAGCAGGCACTAGACCCAGAGGAGAAAATGAAGATGATGACCGTAAGATAGAAATAGAGTTACTAAATGACGAAAAAGAAATTGCAGAACACTTGATGCTCTTAGACTTAGGAAGAAATGATCTAGGTAAAATTGCCAAGCCTGGTACAGTAGAAGTGACTCAACAGATGGAAATTGAAAGATACTCTCACGTTTCGCATATCGTATCTCATGTTGAAGCGACTATATCTGAAAAATTTAATGCTTTTGACTTATTAAAATCAGCTTTTCCTGCTGGTACAGTTAGTGGAGCACCGAAAGTAAGGGCTATGGAACAAATTGCCAAAGAAGAAAAATTTCAACGGGGGCCTTATTCTGGAGCGGTAGGATATTTTTCATTCGATGGCAATATGGATACAGCTATCGCAATAAGAACTATAGTACTCAAAGATGGAACAGCATTCCTGCAAGCAGGCGCAGGAATTGTGGCTGACTCAAATCCTGACAAGGAACATGAAGAATGCCTAGCAAAGATGGGAGCTTTAATTAAAGCCTTAGAATATGCAAAGAACTCAGAAATATCTGAATAAAATATCTCCAAGTTTAAGACAATTTAAATCGTTATCAAAATCATATGAATCCATTGTATTATCTGTAAAAATCGATGAAATAAAGCTAGATGGAGTAAATTTTTTTAATGAATACCCAGAAAGGAATCATCAATCAGGAATAATGACGTTTACTAGACCTGGTGATGATTTACCGTATAAAACTGTTCTAATCATTGATAGTAAAGATACCATTTCGACTAATGGGATAAATCCTATAAATACTCTTAGATCTATATTAAAAAAAGAAATAACAAATACTTACTGTAACCAAGAAATAGATCATCTCGGAGCATTCGGTTATATTTCATACGAATGTTATAAGTATTTTGAAAATGTGGGAGATTTAAAAGAAGACCCAACAGGATGCCCAGAATCTTTTTTCTTAATACCAAAAACAATGATAACTATTGATCATCAGGAAAACACATTGACCATTTCTCATCTTGTTTCTGCTCAATTAGATGAAAAATCCTATCAAAAAGAAAGTGAAACAATATTCAAAATAATAGGATTCATACAGAACATTAATCTAAAGAAAAATAATGCAACTAATACGATAAAAAAATTTTTGAAACAACCTACCTCCTTAATTACCAAAAAAGGAACTTATCTAAACAAAGTAAAGAAAATAAAACAATTAATCAAAGAAGGAGAATTAATTCAATGCGTGTTCTCTCAAAGATTCGAAAAAAAATCAACCTTAAATGATGAATTGTTACTTACTTATCTTGTACACGAATATCCCTCAGAATATATATTCCAATTAATTGGAACTGATTTCACTGTTACAGGCTCTTCACCTGAGATGTTCTTAAAAGTCAAAAATAATAAAGCGACAATTAGGCCTGTTGCTGGAACCGTAGGAGTCAATAAAAAATCAAACAAATTAAAACTAGCAACAAACCTTAAAGAAAGTATTAAAGATAATGCTGAACACATTATGTTAGTAGATTTAGCAAGAAATGATCTTGGAAGAGTTTCAGAGAAAGGAACCGTAAAGGTAGATAAATTATTGGAAACTCAGAATTATAATAATGTGATTCATCTTGCATCAGAAGTCAGTGGAAAAATTGCAAAAAAATTCGACTCATTAGACACATTCATGTCAACATTTCCTATAGGTACTCTGACCGGTGCTCCAAAAATTCGTGCTGCAAAATTAATATCTGCACTTGAATCAGAAGGAAGAGGGCCGTATTGTGGTGCAATAGGCTGGTTTTCCGCAAATGGAGACCTTGAAACTAGTACCATCATCAGGACAGCAATAAGAAAAAACGACAAGATTTCATTTAATGCAGGCGGAGGGATAGTATACGATTCGATTCCTGAGGTAGAATATCAAGAAACGTTATACAAAATTAAAGCTTTTAAAGACATAAGATTATGATCATACTAATAGATAATTATGACAGTTTTACGTACAACCTTTACCAATACATGATAGAAGTTGGTGCAGAAGTTAAAGTTTATAGAAATGATGAAAAGAAAATAAGTGAAATAGAAAAACTCAATCCAGAAAAATTAGTTGTTTCACCTGGGCCTTCAAATCCAGAAAATGCTGGAATATCTGAAAGGCTCATAAAAGTTTTATCTGTAAGAATACCTATACTGGGAGTTTGCCTAGGACATCAATGCATAGGGTCAACATTTGGGGCAAAGGTGGAATATGCTGGAGAAATTAAACATGGAAAAATATCTAGCATTACTCACGATGGAAAGGGAATTTTTAAAAATATAAAAAACCCTCTTAAAGTAGTAAGATATCACTCACTTGCGATAGTAGAAGAAACGATTCCTGAAGAATTAGAAGTATCTGCAAGAAGTGATAGCGGAGTGGTGATGGGAGTGAGACACAAGAGGTTTGATGTGGAGGGAATACAGTTTCATCCAGAATCAATATTTACAGAGTCTGGAAAAGAAATTATAAAAAACTTTTTAGATAAATGACATCAGAAAAAAAAATAAGCCAAGCTATTAAATTAATAGCGGCGAAAGAGGATATGTCTTTTGATTTAGCCAATTCTACTATGGATGAAATAATGAGAGGAGATGTCACTCCTGCTCAATTTGGCTCTTTTATAATGGGTTTAAAAATGAAAGGAGAAACTCCTACAGAGATTGCAGGTTTGGCGACCTCTATGAGAGAAAAATCTCTTAAGATAGATTTAAACGAACCGCTACTTGATACTTGTGGCACTGGTGGCGATGGATTAAAAACTTTCAACATATCCACAGCTGTCGCATTCGTTGTTGCAGGCTCAGGAGTTAAAGTTGCAAAGCATGGAAATCGAGCTATATCAGGATCCTCAGGTAGTGCAGATGCTCTAGAAGAGATGGGAGTTAAAATTAATTTATCTCCCTATTCTGTAAAAAAATGTATAGAAACAATTGGTATAGGATTT
Source organism: Dehalococcoidia bacterium (assembly GCA_002700125.1). Taxonomy (GTDB): domain Bacteria; phylum Chloroflexota; class Dehalococcoidia; order Lucifugimonadales; family Lucifugimonadaceae. The sequence goes on along the minus strand of PACM01000026.1, from coordinate 19,296 downwards.
ATATTTGCTCAATCGTTTCATCCCGCTATGAAATTTGCATCTCCTCTTAGGAGAGAGGTAGGAATACCCACCGTTTTCAATATTCTTGGCCCTCTAACAAATCCAGCGGGTGCATCTAATCAGCTTATTGGAATATCAAACTATGAAGCTGCGGAAAAAGTAGCAGAGGCTTTAAAAATTCTTGGTACTGAGAACTCATTAGTGGTTAATGGACACAATAATCTTGATGAAATAAGTGTAGAGGGTAGAACGACTATCTGGGAAGTGAACAAAGATAAAGTTAAGAGAAGAAAAACTAGAATTTCAGATTTTGGCCTCCCAGAGTCTGGAATAAATAACTTAATTATCAATAGTATCAAAGAAAGTGCTGACACTATAAAACAAATATTTTCTGGAGAAGGTTCTGACCCATTAGATAACTCCCCAATCGCATCAAGACGAAATGCCGTTTTAATTAATACCGCTGCATCTCTAGTGGCTGCCGGAAAAACTGCAAGTTTTCTTGACGCGACTGAAATGGCGAAAATTTCCATAGATTCAGGTGCTGCACAATCTAAGTTATTAGAACTGATTGCAATGACTAATAAGATGGATTAAGACATGAAATATGGTCCTGTTCTTGAAGACATATTACTAAACAAATCTAGACTTATAGAAGAGTCAAAGAGACATAACCCTATAGTCAAAATTGAAAAACTGTTAGAAACCACGAATCCACCACCAGAGTTTAAATCAATATTTCATTCTGACTCAGTATCACTAATAGCGGAAATTAAAAGATCATCTGCTTCTGCAGGAAAAATATTTGCAAACTTGAATCTTAACGAGATTGTTTCAACATACGTAGAAAATGGTGCATCTGCGATATCAATCCTAACAGAAAAAACACGTTTCTCAGGTGATATAAATGACTTGACTGAAGTAAGTTCAATTACCAAATTAAGTAACACACCCACACTTCAAAAAGACTTCGTAATTGATGAATATCAGGTCGTAGAAGGAAGAGCAAACGGAGCATCAGCAATATTAGTTATAGTTTCTATACTTTCAGAACAAGACTTTAAAAAAATAATCGATACATGTAAATCAGTTAACATCACTCCTTTAGTTGAAGTGTTTACAGAAGAGGAATTGAACCTTGCACTTAGCGTTGATATCGAGGTAATTGGTATTAATAATAGAAATCTTAATAATCTCGAAACATCACTAAAAGTTTTTGAAAATCTTGGACCAAAGGTACCTAAAGAAAAATTCGTCATTGCAGAAAGCGGATTGAAAGAGGTACAAGACGTGGAACTGATGGCAGAATATGGTGCGGATGCCGTTTTGATTGGAGAGTCAATATTAAAAAGTAATGACATGCCTTCATTAATAAATCAATTGTCCAGTGTAAAAAAATGCAAGTAAAAATATGTGGCATTAAAAATATCGAGCACGCTATTGTAGCGATTGAATCTGGAGCAGATTTTATTGGCTTTATATTTGTACCTGAATCAAAAAGAAGTACTGATCCTACAGAAGTTTTTAAAATAATTAACTCTCTGAAACAAAAACTACCTGATATGAGGACTAAAACTGTAGGTGTCTTCGGAAACCATACCCAACAAGAAATAGAGTCTCTTATGGAACACTCTGCCTTAGATATTGCTCAACTCTGCGGGGAAGAAGATTTCAATATAGAAATACCCACCATCAGGCAAATTAGAATAAAAGACACTGATAGTTCAGAGGCTATTTTGGACACAGTACAAAAAGCATTACTGCTTCACAATTATGTAATCTTGGACAGCTTTCATGAAAAAAAATTAGGAGGTACAGGCAATATTTTTAATTGGGATAAAGCGAAAAATGTTATCGGGTTAACCAATGTCCTCGTGTCAGGTGGGCTCAATTCTAAAAACATAGAAGATCTTAAAGATAGGCATCAGCCGTACGGAGTGGATGTTTCGTCAGGAGTTGAAACAGACGGAGTTAAAGACACTGGCAAAATAAATGAATTCATTAAGCTCGCTAAGAAATAGTTAATTGGTGTTTAATTCTCAGATTTCTCAAGTGGTTCTTCTATGCCATCTTGAGAATCTAGATACTTAAATAGAGGGCTATCAGCAGACAGTACTAAGGTATCTCCTTCAGTCAAGGTCAGTGAGTAAGTCTGTAGATATCTTTGGAATGCATAAAGTTCAGGATCTTTATTTAATGATGCTGCTAATATGGCAATAGACTCTGACTCTGCTTCACCTTTTAATCGGGCTTCAGTACCGAGAGCGGTTTCCAAAAGTACCGTGACTCTCCTATCCACATTAGCTCGTATCTCGGCATCTCTTTGAGCTCCTTCTGCTCTTAACCCACTTGCTATTCTTTCTCTTTCAGCCTGCATTCTAGAAAAAACAGAATTTTGAATTGCATCAGGAAAATCAGCTCTTTTTATTCTTACATCAATAATTTCAGCACCAAACACTTCGCGCAATGGGTACTTATATCGAATTTCAAAGTCTGTAAGTTCTAAAGGCGAAGGTGTTGTTTGCAAGGTAGTAATCTCAGATGGAGTGGCATGTCTTGAGACACCATCCATTGATTTAGCGACTAAATCTATTTTCACGTTAGGATTGTTCAACCCATTCTGCAGATTTATGGCCTCTTCTCTGCTGATATCTACAAAATTACTTGCAGCAGTTACTCGATTCATTATTTGTTCTCGAAGTTCAGATATAACTTCTTCTTGCTCATCTTGGGCAACCTCATCACGGAGTCTGGAGTTGACTATATCACCAAGCTTTGATTCAGCTTGTAACTCATTTCCTATCGCTTGATAAAAAAGAAGTGGATCAACAATTTTATATCTAGCGTATGCATCTATTACAAGATTCTTCTTGTCCTTAGTCAAAAGGCTTGTTGGAGGAGCATCGAGTCGTAAGAGCCTTTTGTCAAACTTAGTCACATTTTCTACTATTGGTGTTTTAACTTTCAGTCCTGGACTTTGAAACTCTCTTTGAAAGGCACCAAACCTAGTTACGATCGCAAGTTCAGTTTCGTTAACTACAAAAAATACCTGAGGTAATATTACAAAAAGTAAAATGGCAACTACTGCAATAGGGATTAATGTTCTTCTCATATTACGGACCCACCTCTGATTCTCCAGTTAGCTGTAGTAAAGGTAATGGTGAAGAAGAATCCGAAATAACAAACTTCTTAACTTTGGGCAATATAATGTTCAGGGCATCAAGATATAATCTCGTCCTTGTAACTTCTTTTGACTGATCATAAGCTTTAAGTAGTTCTTCAAAACCGGCTGCCTCACCGGCTGCTATCTGAAGTCTTCCTTCCTTAAAAGCTTCTGCAGCCTCAACTATTTTTGCAGCATCACCTTGAGCTCTAGGAAGTCTATCTGCTTGATAGGCTTCAGCTAAATTTACAATTCTATCTCTGTCTTCTCGCGCCCTCACAACATCTTCGAAGGCATCTTGAACTTCACTCGGAGGATTGACGTTTTGAAGAAGAAATTGCTGAACATCTATACCTGTCGAGTATGTAGCATTTAGTGATCTCATTATTGCTAGAACTTCCTGTTGCACAGCTTCTTTCTCAGTGGTCAAAATATCGTCTATGTTTCTAGTTCCAACCACTTGTCTTAGAGATGTCTCGGCAATATCTCGCAAGGTTTTACCGTCTGGTTGGCCTTCATTTATTTCTCGATCTATTTCACCTGGGTCCCCTACCTCAAAAAGGTATGCTTTAGGATCGCTGATTCGATATTGGATAACAGCTTGGGCTTGAACAATATTTTCATCTCCTGTGATCATATTAGCTTCAGCAGGTACTGTTTGAAAAACGCCTTGTCTAACATCAGAACCACGGAAACCAAGTTCTAATCTTCTAGTTTTGGTCACGGCCACTATATCTGTATTACCAACTGGCCCTGGCCAATGCCACCTCAAGCCTGGGTCAACTGTTGCAACATAACCTCCAAAAGTACGTAAAACTGCTTTTTCGTCAGGAGAAACAGTATAGATACCCGATGCGACCCAAAGAACCGCGATAATTGCCATTATTATAAAACCTAAAAAGGGAGATCCCTTACCTAAACCAGGTATCTTAGGAAATTTTATATTTAATCTTGATAATAAGTCTTGAAGAGATGGTTCATTGTCGTCTTTATCCCTTGAAGGAGGTCTATAAACAAAGCCATTTATTAATTTTGACAGATTTGATTTGACTGACATAACTACATGTTATCATTACATTGTCCAAGAATGAATATTTTATTTCTTCTCATCTACAAATCTGAGATACTCCTGATAATTGTCAATAGATCTTAATTTTCTTATAGCATTACCCAGAGATTTCTCTGAAGAGATAAAATTTGTGAGTTCATTGTTTATTTCACTGGAAGAAGCCGGAGTATCTGCATAAGAGCCATGAAAGGCAAACCAAGCTTGATTGATACGTCGAATATTATATCCTCTGGAATTCAGATAAATTGTCGCACTATTCATTAACTTTTCGGACTTTTCTATCTCGCCTGCTAAAAGAAAAAAATCAACTTGTTGCCGTAAATCTTTCATATAAACAGAGTAATCAAAATCTTTCTCTGATACATCAGTATTCTGTAGGCAATATCCTGATTGAATATATACATCCTCTTTACACATATTATTCAACAAATTATCTGCAAAGATATTTGCAAGGGTCTCATTTACTGATCTCATGTCTTCATCTGAGAAATAGGCTCTACCAAGAGGAAAAAAAAATAAATATTGATGTAACCATTCATGAGCAATAAGTTTAAACATTGCTCCTTTGTCTGAAACTTCGGTGACAATTGAAGGGTATGCAGCAATGCCACCAATATTGACGATGATTGATGAATAATCTGTTTGACTTTCAATATCCTGCTCGATAGAAACTATCTCTGCATCGGTTAACCTAGCAGTCAAGAGGACTTCATCAAGTCTTTCTATATTACTTCTTGGAGAAATTAACAAAAGTTTGGGAGGAGATTCTTCAAGAGAGAACTCAGGTAAAGGAAATACGATATCAAAAAAAAAGTCTAATTCTTCATCATATATTTTATCTATTAAAGTATTTTTCAGATCTAATTTTGATTTATCCAAACTTTTTAGTCTAAACCTCTCATTGAATAAATCTGCTACAGACTGAATCTCATAAGAAATAATATTGAACTTTTGATCACTTTCTACAAAATCATCAAAATTAAATTCTAGATCACCTCCACATCCTAGTGTGACGGAAATAAACAAAAGTAAAAAAGTAAAAAACTTATCCTTCAAGCTTAACAACTCTAAATCCCATATTCGCAGTAGAAGAATCTAAGGTATTGCTAGATCTTGCTGAGACTCTATAACGATTACAGTAGCTATCATGACATAGAAAAGATCCACCTTTAATAACTTTCGTATTTCCTCGCTCGGGACCTATAGGATTAACATTTGTTTCTAGATCATGAAATCTAGTGAACCAATCTTGAGTCCACTCCCAAACATTTCCTACCACGTTGTAGAGTCCAAAACCATTAGCTGAATAACAATCCACCGGGGCTGTAAATCTGAATCCATCTTCAGAGGTATTATCACTTGGAAATTTACCTTGAAAAATATTACAATTAATTTTACCTTCTACTAAAAATTCGTCTCCCCAAGGAAATATTTTCTGTTCAAGTCCTCCTCTTGCGGCATACTCCCATTCTGCCTCAGTAGGTAATCTAGTTTTGGACCATTTACAGAAGGCATTTGCATCATTCCAAGAAACGTGTGTTACAGGGTGTTTTAAAAAATTTTTTATCGCTACATTGTGACCATCTGGTAAATTCCAGAATGCTCGTTCCGTTTTTACCCACCAAGAAGCTTCCTTAACAACTTCAGGGTAATCAGAATCTTGAATCTGATCAAAAAAACAAAAAGACCATCCGAAAGTCTCTGCTTCGGTTCTATATTTAGTATCTTCTACAAATCTAGCAAACTCTNCGACTGTTATACATTTTGCTGAAATAGAAAAATCATCTACATAAATATTCCNTACTGGNCCCTCACCNTCACCTGGAAAAACATTTTTACTGTCTGAACCCATCAGAAACCATCCGGCTGATATTTTGCTAAAATCTATTCCTACATCCTCTTGAGAAACACCAACATCAAGTAAATCTCTAGGTTTTATTTTTTCTTTATTTTGCTCATTTGGAGCGCAGCAAGCATCAGTCATAAAATAGCCTTAAAGTTATATAATGTAGTTATCATGTTAATGGAAAAAACACCAAAAATCTTTCTTAATAAAAAAGAGTCTGAGAGGTTATCAATCTTCTCAGCAATGATTTTTGATGCAAGTAAAAAATTTAATTTAACCGGTTTAAAGTCTCGTGAAGCAATACACGAAATTTTAGTGATGGAAAGTGTAATGGCTTTTAATTTCTACAGGCCAATAAAAAACAAATTCTGGAGCAAAAAAATAGTAGATATTGGGGCCGGGGCTGGAATACCTAGTATTCCTCTAAAAATCCTAAACAATAATATAAAACTTACACTAATTGAATCTAACGCAAAAAAATCAAACTTTATAGAATTTGTATCAAATCATCTAGACCTTGACGTAAAGATAATAAACGACAGAGCAGAATCCATCGGTCAAGATCAGCAATTTAGAGAAACTTTTGATATAGCTCTCACAAGAGGACTCGGCAGACTTCCCACAGTAGCTGAAATTACATTACCTCTTTTGAAAGTTAAAGGAACCGCGCTGTCTATAAAAGGGATAAATATTTCTAAAGAAATTCTAAAATCAGAAAATGCGGTCACATTAAATGGAGGCGAATTGATAGGATACTTAAGAGCAACCAAAGATAGCTCCATAGTCGCATGGAGAAAAATATCTAAGACAAAATCAAAATATCCAAGAAAAGTAGGCACTCCTCAAAAAAACCCATTAAAATAACATTAATAAGAACAAAGATTCAGTAAGGAGAATTTATGAGATGTGGATTAGGACAGTTTATGCATCCTACCCCAGAATTTTTAAAGTTTGCCCAACAGTATGGCGCGACTGATATATTGCTAAACCAAAATAATGATAAAGACTCTCATCTACCTGACGGTAACAACAGGTGGGAATTAAAAGACTTGGTCAGATTAAGAAGAACTGTCGAAAACTACGGAATGAAGTTGAGCGCTCTTGAGAATGTCCCTACAAGATTTTATGAAGACATAATGTTGGGTGGTCCAAAAAGAGATGAACAAATAGAAAACATGATTCATACCATAAAAAACATTGCTAGGGCAGGAATTCCAATTTTTGGATATAACTGGATGCCGTCTCAAGTATGGAGAACTGAGCCTGAATATATAAGAGGTAGGGCTGAAGCCACAGCTTTTGATAATGAAGTAGCTCAACAATTNCCACTGACNCATGGAAGAGAATATACAGAAGAAGAAATGTGGGAAAATCTTGANTATTGGATAAAAATAATTACGCCTATAGCAGAAGANGAAGGNATAANATTAGGAATTCACCCTTGTGATCCTCCTGTCCCTGTATTGGGAGGAATTCCTCAATTACTTAGGAGTTTTGATGCTTACAAAAGGCTTATTGAAATTTATCCCTCAGACAGCAACGCAATAGAATTTTGCCAAGGGACTTTCTCTGAAATGAACGATGATATTTACGAGATGATCAGATATTTTGGAGAAAGAAAGAAAATTCTTTATGTGCACTTCCGAAATGTTTCTGGTCAAGTACCAAAGTTTTATGAAGAGTTTGTAAATACTGGATATGTAGATATGCATAANGCNATGAAGATTTANCATGANGTNGGNTATGATAGCTTNTTCATAGATGATCATGTTCCAGCTACATTTCAGGATACATCATACGGTCATAGGGGCAGAGCATTTGCGATGGGATACATACAAGCTCTTATAGAGTCAGTACAAAAATCAAGCTAAAAATTAAAATGCTCTTTCATATTGATTAGGCAAATCTTTTTCTTTGTCGAGTTCAATTTGTGCTTGTAAAGGAAAATAGGGGTTTCTTAGAAGTTCTCTTCCAATAAATACTGCATCTGAATGTTCAGAGTTTAAAATGTCTTCAGCCTGCTGACTTTGAGTTATTAATCCTACAGATCCAGTCATAATCTTGGCCTCATTCTTTATCTGAGACGCGAAGGGAACTTGGTATCCAGGATAAGGGTCAAGCTTTTGTTTTGGAGATGACCCACCTGACGAACAATCAATNAAGTCTACACCTAACTTCTTCATCTCTTTGCATAATACAATCGACTGACTTAAGTCCCAGCCATCATTCAAATAATCTGTCGCAGAAATCCTTATAAATAGAATTGTATTATCTGATATAACTTCTCTTATTGCAGNAACAATCTTGAGAGCGAAATTCATTCTTCCATATAGATCGCCACCATATTCATCCTTTCTCTTGTTTGAAACAGGGGATAAAAATTCATGTACTAAATATCCATGAGCCATATGGACTTCTATACATTTAAATCCAGCTTCTTCCGACCTTAAAGCTGCATTAGAAAAGCAACTAATTATTCTATCAATATCTTCTAAAGACATCTCGTTCGGTGTGACTGAATTTCCATCAAATGGAATAGCGGATGGTCCTATAGGGATCCAACCACCTTCATCTACATCTATAGAATTTTTGAAATTCTCCCATGGTTTTTTTGTAGAACCTTTTCTTCCAGAGTGAGCTATTTGTATTGCAGGAATAGCNTCATGAGCCATTAAAAAATTAGTAATTTTTTTTAATGGCTCTATGTGTTTGTCATCCCAAATACCAAGATCACTGGGGCTTATTCTTCCTTCAAGAGATACAGCAGCAGCTTCAGTCATCACTAACCCTGCACCACCAACCGCCCGAGTTCCTAAATGNACTAAGTGCCAATCATTCGCCAATCCTTCTTTAGATGAGTACTGACACATTGGTGAAACCCAGCATCTGTTTTTTATTTTGGTGCCTCTGATAACAATTGGAGAAAAAAGTATACTCATACTTCGAATCTGAATGAGTCTCGGTTANTTTTCTGCCATTCAATTAATCTTCTTCTCATCGACTTAACAATTAAAGAAAATCNCTCATCATGATATAAATTTTTCTGTTCATAAGGATCATTTNTTAAGTCAAAAAGTTCCCCTTCGTCCTTTAATGTTAAATTTAACTTCATCCTATTAATAATTATCGATCTCCGAGGATTAGCATTAAGTTCATTGATTTCTTCTGAACCGAGATTTCTATCATCAATTTCTCCCGTTCCATTCCATTCAACTACTACTACATTCTCATCAAGATTCAAAGTTTTAAAACAGTCACTTTTATCTTCNCCTTGTAAATTATTTGNTTGTTTCTGATTCATTAGGCTCAATAAAGTTGGAACCAAATCGATTTGACTAAAACTTCCCTTTATCTTTTTTTGAGATCCATCCAATCCTGGCAACTTCATTAGTAATGGGACTTTGGCTGATTCTTCATATAAGGTTCTTTTTTCCAACATGCCATGATCCCCCATCATTTCTCCATGCTCACTAGTAAAAACTAAAATTGTATTCTCATATAAATTATTTTTTTTAAGAGAATCAATGATCCTTCCAACCATCCTGTCGACAAGAGTAATATTTGCAAAATAATCTGCTCTGGCTTTCANCCATCCTTCTTTAGTAGAAAAATCTTCACCTCTTGATGCTAAGTAATTATTCATATAATCATCACTTTTTTGATCCGCNCCTTTTAGGAATGAAGTGTGATACATTGACCTTGCTTTATTTATATTTGAAACATTTTTGGGCTCCTTAAGGAAGGTAGGGCCAGTTGGAATTTCATTAGGATCATACATTCCATCAAGCGGTCCAGCATAAGGCGAATGAGGCTCAAAAGTACTTACATAAAGTACGAACGAATTGTCTTTATTTCTTTCAATAAAATCTTCAGATTTTTCNGAAAGAAAAGCTGCCATCTGACTATCCTCAGGTAACATTGACCTATCTTCGTCATTAAAAATTTTTTTACCTGTTGGGCCTTCTTCGGTTGGAGTAAAACCTTTATCGATTAACCATTTGTGAAGATCACTATAAGGAAGATCATTATTTGGCAGATCAGTAAAATAACTACTTTGATAATGATCTTCCACACTTATCCATTCATCAAAACCCCGTTGCTTGATTGTGTCATCTCCCAAATGCCATTTACCTAAATATCCCTTTGTATAATTATCATCTACATATTCAGCTATAGTTTTTACATCTTTTTTCAATGGAATTTTATTCACAGTTGGGCCGGCAGTATGAGGATATAGGCCAGTTATAATTGATGATCTGGCAGGAGCACAAACTGGTTGAGTCACATAAGCATTTTCAAATATAAAAGATTCTTCAGATAGCTCATTTAATCTTGGTGTATTTATCCAGTCATTTCCGTAACAGGACATAGTATCGAATCGTTGTTGATCGCTCATTATAAATACTAAATTTGGCTTTTTAAATTTTTGCTCCATCAGAGATTCAAGTTTACATAAAATATGTAATGAGTAAACCTNCTAAAAAATAAATGCACAAGTATAATAAATATCAGTCGCGAGATAAATGAAATTATTAATAACAGAAGGGTCTAAAGAAGTCACCCAAATATTAAAGGGAGAACTTAACCAGTTTGATGTCACTTTANNCAAAGATGTCTCAAATGATTCTATTTCTCAATTTGACTGTGCAATCATTCAAGCATTATCTGAAAAATGCAAAACTCCCCAAGATTTAAATTTGAAACTTCAAGAGGTTTATAACAATCTGTCTGCATTTGTTGAAGCTGGGATAAAAAAAATCATCATGATTAGCTCTTTATCGATTCTTCAAAATTATAAAAAGGGTTACACGGTAACAGAAAGATGGAAATCGACNCCAAGTACAAATATTGATTTATTAACGATACATCTGTCAGAAATAATATTTAAAGAATTTGGGAGAACGTTTCCATTACAAAAAATCTTATTAAGATCTGGATTTCCATTTATCAAATCTAACGAGCAATTAGAAAGCTTTTCCTCAAGAATATCTCATAAAGCTTTTATAAAGTCAGTTGAACAAATTATCAAAACGGAATTTAATGAAAGATATGAAATTATTCATGTACAAGAAAAAGTCGCCGACCAACAATTTTTAACCAATAAATATAATCAAATAGAGAGTTTGGGTGGCATCCAAGAACAAGCTTTTTACGAACCAAGATTAAACAGAAGGCTGGAAAAATGAAAGTTCTGATTTTAGGATCAAATGGGATGCTGGGCCCTTGGGTTTCAGAGGCTCTAAAGGATCATCATGAAATTATTGANACTGACCTGAAAGAAATTTCTTCGAATTCTAATTTCAAAAAAGTAGACATTTCTAATACAGATGAAGTTATAGAGGCAGCTGTTGGCGTAGATGCAATCATTAACTTATCGGTTTTAAGAACTGATAGAGTATTAGCATTTAACGTCAATTCCAAAGGCAACCTAAATATGATGCTAGCAGCAGAAAAACATAAAGTTTCGAGAATTATTAACACTGGCCCTCATTTTCAATCTGCTGGACCTTCCTACGAAAATTTTGACTTTGAAATTAATCCAGATATTCCTCCTCAGCCTGGTGTAAATCTGTACGCAATTACCAAGGCACTCGGACAAGAGATATGCAGAGTATTTACCGAAAAAAATCCATACATGTATCTTCAAACTTTATTGTTTTATAACTTCTACAACGATTCATTGACTCTAGGCGGGAGAAGAAATGTTGGAAAACCGCCTCAAAATCAAGGTACAGACTTGACCCCTTTTAGTGTTAGGTGGGAGGATGCTGCCTCTGCAATTAAAAAAGCTCTTGAAATTGATCTCAATAAACTTCCCACAAGAACAGAAACTTATTTTGTTTTTGCAGACTTACCTCATAACAAATTTTCAAATAAAAAGGCAAAAGAACAGTTAGGTTGGGAGCCTAAATTTGACCTAAAAGAGCTATGGGATAGAAGTTAATATGTTTGATTTAGCAATAAATAATGGAAAGGTGTTTTCAGGGGCTGACTCTAGTTCTGAATATATGAATTTAGGAATTACGGACAACAAGATAGCTTTCCTAGGCAAAGAAAAAATAGAAGCTAAAAAGCACCTTGATGCCACAGGATATTTAGTTACTCCAGGTTTTATAGACTTGCACTGTCACAGCGATCTCTCTTTTTTAATTGACCCTGATGCCGATAGTAAATTAACTCAAGGGGTTACTTTTGAATTGGTAGGCAATTGTGGAATGAGTTTTTGTGCTCCACTAACTAAAACTACTCGATCTCAACTACAGGACAGAATGAACAGAATGGGAACAAACATTGAAGTGGACTGGTTTGATTTCAAAGGGTGGCTAAAAAAAATAGAAAATAATGTTCCATCTATTAATGTAGCAACTCAAATAGGTCATGGAACTTTACGTTCAGCAATAATGGGAATGGAGGCAAGATCACCTAGGCCTGATGAAATTGAACAAATGAAGAAATTAGTACAAGAATCATTCGATGCCGGAGCGTTAGGACTTTCTACTGGACTGTGGTATGCACCTGGGTCTTATTCATTAACTGAAGAAGTAATAGAACTAGCTAAAGTAGCTGCAAAACGAAATATTTTGTATTCGAGTCATATTAGATCTGAAAGCAATGATGCGTGTGGACTTCTGCCTGCACATGCTGAAGCTATCGAAATAGGCAGAAGGAGTGGTGTAAGAGTACAGATCAGTCATGTAAAAGCAGTAGGTCCAACGTGTTGGGGAAGAGGCAAAGAGCTAATAGAAGGTATAAAGAAAGCTCGTTCTGAAGGACTCGATGTAGCAGGAGATCAATATCCTTATCCTTGGTCCAGTACAGGAATAAGCGGGTGCATGTTCCCGAGATGGAGTCTAGAAGGTGGAAGAGAGACTACTTTAAAGAGATTACAAGATGCTGATATCAGAGAAAAAATCAAACAAGAAACATCTCAGTATATTCATAGATTTCATGGTCCAGAAGGATGTGTTCTTGCAGATTTTCCTCCAAATTCAGATTTAGAAGGCAAAAACTTGGAAGAGATTTCTCAAATTTTTAACTGTTCTCCAGAAGAAGCCGCAATGCGCTTATATGAAGAGTCAGAAGGTTCTTTTGTGTTGCATTCAATGAATGATGAAGATGTATATGATATTGCCAAATATGAATTTATATCAGTTGCGTCAGATGGAAATTCCTTGCGCACAACCGGTCCTTTATCTAAAGGAAAGCCACATCCAAGGAGTTATGCTACCAATTCTAGGTTCATTGAGCATATGGTTATAGAAAAAAAAGTTACAGATATCGGAACAGCTATATATAGAATGACAGGACTTCCAGCTCAAAGGCTTGGCATAACTAAAAGAGGTTTAATAAAGAAGGGTTTCTTCGCAGATTTATTAATATTCAAACCTGAAGAAGTCAATCAATACGCTACTTTTGAGAACCCCCATCAATATTCTACTGGCATGAAATATGTATTAGTTAACGGACAAATAGCTGTAGTTAACGGAGAAAAAATACCAGGTCGATTTGGTAGAGTGATTAGATCATTCGAAGATTAGCAATCAAAAGAGAGAATAAATAATCAAATGTTAAGAAACATTTTCTTAAAGTCTGTCCGAGATTCCGTAAAGACAATTTTAGCTATTTTTATACTTTTATTTCTCACATGCCTGATGGTGATGTTCGTAGTAGCAGAGTTACCTATGGAAGAATTTCAAAGAATCATAGATCTATTACCTAAAGGATTGCTTACTGCCTTTGCGGGCCCTGCAGGAATAGACTTATCCACACCTGAAGGAGTATTGAACACCGATATGTTTACTGTGTTTATTCCTCTTATATTAATTGGATCTGCAATTTATTACGGATATGACTCAACTGCTAAAGAAGAAGAATCAAGAACATTGGATCTAGTTTTATCAACAGGTATCTCTAGATCGAACTTTTTAATACAAAAATTGTTTGCATTAACTGCAAAAACATTCTTAATAATTTGCGGCTTAATAATTTCTATAATAATTACTGGAACCATTTTTGATTTAAACATAGCCATGACTAACATTTTAGCTATTTGCATACAGCTTTTTCTTATCTCAACAACCTTGGGCTTCATTGCTTCAATGATTGGTACAATATTAGGAAAATCTAGTCATGTTTTTGGAATTGCTTCAGGAATCGCAATCATTTCATACTTCCTTTACACCTTAGAACCATTTTTAAAGGACTTTGAAAACCTAAAATATTTGTCTTTGTTCTACTATTACAAAGGAGGTGACCCACTAGTACAAGGATTTCATTCCTGGCATTGGTCGATATTTATAGCTACAGACCTAATTGCTCTTACAGTTGCATTGTACTTCTGGAAGAAAAGAGACCTAAATAATTAATACTATATTTTATTGTTTTATAGTATTACTTAAAGTTGCAAATAACTATTTACATGAAATATATTAAGAGACATGAAGATAACAGATATAAAAACACACTTAATTTTTAACCCAAGCTCTAAACCTTTCCAGGATGCAACAATGTTTCCTCCTGATCCTAATAAAACTGGAAGACATTGTGTATTTATAGAAATTGAAACTGACAAAGGATTAAAAGGGTTCAGCTATATCAATGCAGGTAGAGCACTTACAAACATTATACAAGACGATTTAAAAGAATTACTCCTAGATGAAGATCCGATCAAAACTGAAAAACTATGGGATAAAATGTTTTGGACAGTGAGAGGGTACGGTAGAAAAGGGCTGGCTTTTCAAGCAATTTCAGCAATAGATATCGCACTGTGGGATTTGAAAGGTAAGGCTTTTGGGGTTCCACTGTACAAGATATTTGGGGCATATCAAGATTCAGTCCCTTGCTATGGGAGTGGAGGATGGACAAATTTCAGTATAGAAGAACTGGTTGAAGAGCAAGTTTCTTACGTAGAACAAGGATTTCCTAGAGTAAAAATGAAAGTAGGAAAAGATTTTGGGGCATCTGAAGAAGAAGATCTTAAAAGATTAGAAGCGGTACGAAATGCAGTAGGTAAAAATACAACTATATTTGTGGATGCAAATAACGGTTACTATGCTAAACAAGCCATAAAGATGTCCAAATTTTTTGAGAAATATGATGTATCTTGGTTTGAAGAACCTGTTTTGGCAGATGACATAGAGGGACTAAAAGAGGTTTCTAAAGCAACAATTATTCCCGTTGCAACAGGAGAACACGAATATACAAAATATGGATTCAAAGATTTAATTACGAGAGGAGGGGCGGACATTGTCCAACCTGACATAGGTCGAGTTGGAGGAGTCACGGAATGGATGAAAGTTGCACACATAGCTCATTCTTTTAATTTGCCAGTAGCCCCACACGCTTATTCGTTGCTACATCTTCATTGCTGCATGGCTACTCCAAATTTAAAAGTGGTAGAAATATTAGGAGCTGAAATGGACTCTTGGCCTTTTTTATTTAAGGATGTACCTGAGGTTATCAAAGGACAGTGGAAACCTTTTGATAAACCAGGAATTGGATTAGAACCTAACCCAGATGCAATTAAAAATCATTCCGCTTGATAAATTGGTTAAGCCTGAGGCTTCTAGCAACGTTATAAGATGAAAGGAATGATTGCCTTCCTACTTCTAGGATATTGTGGAAATTTATCCTTGTACCACGAATGGTGACTAATTGCCCTTGGAAGAAGAAAACATAAAGTAAATAGTGCAAAACATAAGGAGGCAACATTCCAGGATGCCATAGCAAATCCAAACCATTCAATAATTTCTCCAAAATAATTTGGGGAACTCAAGAATCTAAACATACCTCCAGTGGGAATTCCATATTCTTGATCAGAGGAAATTCTTAGTTTTCTTAATATAAAATCACTGTGACAATTTACTATGAATCCAATAGCAAAAATTATCCCTCCTAATAAAAATACTGGATGCGTTATCCATTTCTCATCCATACGACTTGAAATTTCAACTATTGCATATCCATTTATAGTTCCATTAAAAATATTGAACAGGATTCCAAGACAAACTGTGATTAACGACATCTTGTTTTCAGAGTATGATTTTCGTATAAAAAATGGATATAGAAGTGCTCTATAAAAATAATGGAAAGTCCAAGCGAAGATCAAGCAGATTGTTATAACACTGCCTGAAAATCCAAACCATAAACAAGACAAAATTAGAGAGATTGGAGAGATTGTTTCCATAAGAATCCAAGCGAATTTATCATTAATCGATATGCCCCAATTCTTTTTATAGTATCTTCCATATGGAGCCTTGATTAAATAAGTGAGAATTGGGGTAGTAATAATCATTACGATGTAAAGAATGATAAAAATGTTAAACATTGAGCCATAGTAACAAACTTGATAGTTTTAAAATATATTTGGATAATTCAAAGTCAACTGCAAACATTAGATTTAAATAAAAAAGTTTTTAATATGAGACTGAATAATAAAAGAGTAATAATTACTGGAGCAGGTTCAGGAATAGGAAGAGCATGTGCACAAACTTTTAATAGAGAAGGTGCAAACATTGTGTTAGCTGATATAAATGGAGAAGGATTAGCAGAAACTAAAGATAGCCTTAATACAAATAGAAAATCTGAGATAGGGCTGGGCGATGTTTCTAAAAAAGATGATGCGAAAAGTTTAATCGAATTGACTGAGAAATCACTTGGTGGAGTCGATATTCTAATTAACAGTGCCGGTGTTAGTCCACGTAATGCTCCTGAGGAATATGATTTTGAGCAAATATGGGATTGGGTGATAGATGTAAATTTAAAAGGAACATACTTAATGTCTCATTTTGCAGTAGAAAAGATGAAAGGCAGCGGTGGGTCAATACTAAACTTAGCATCAATCATTGGATTGGTAGGGTATAACCAAGGAATGAGCACAGGTCTTAATCCTTATCCGCACTCTAAAGGAGGGGTTGTACAGATGACAAGAGATATGGCTGTAGGTTTTGCCAAGTCAAATATTAGAGTTAATGCCTTATGTCCCGGATTCTCTAAAACTAACTTAACTGAAATTTTATTGAAGGAAAAAAAATCATTGGATCATATTGAATCACTTCACCCAATGGGAAGGCTAGCTGAACCAGAAGAAATATCAAATGCTGCTCTATTCTTATCATCTGATGAAGCATCTTTTATTACTGGTGTTTGCTTACCTGTTGATGGTGGATACACAGCTCAATAAAAATTGCTAGATACCTTGTCTATTTGCCATTACATCTTCAACTAATATATCTACCGATATCTTAGGAGGAGTATAGGTTTTTCCTCTGTCGGTATCACCTAATTTGAAACCTACATAATTTTGGTTAGCAACATCATTACAGATAGCTCTATATCGAGCCATTCCCCCTGCATAAGGCATGAAACCTCTTGGTTTTCCAGGTATATTTGCTCCATAGTACCAAGAGTTCTTAGCGTGAATGAAAAGTGTTTCATTGACTACTTCATCGATATGTTCTACCCATTTTTCCATAGAACCTTCTGTTGCCTCGATAAAGCTAATTTTATTTTTCTTCATGTAAGATATGCAATCCTGAATCCACTCTACATGTTGCTCTATCGGTACAGGCATATTGCAAAGAACTGATGGACTCCCCGGGCCTGTTATTGTAAATAGATTCGGGAAACCTGCAACTTGTAGACCTAGAAAGGTTTTTGGACCATCTTCCCATACATCTCTCAATTTCAATCCGTCGCGACCTTGAATATCAATATTCAATAGTGCCCTTGTCATTGCATCGAAGCCAGTTGCAAAAACCAAGATATCCACTTCATATTCTCCGTCTTTGGTTTTAACGCCCTTGGGAGTAATGGACTTGATAGGAGATGATTTAACATCAACCAAAGTTACGTTATTCCGATTAAAGGTCTCAAAATAATTAGTATCGATTGGTGGGCGTTTCGAACCGAATGCGTGATCAATATTAGTTAGTTTTTTTGCTGTTTCTCTATTTTTAACTATAGACCGGATTTTTCTCTTTATAAAATCAGCTGCAAGATCATTGGCTTTCTTATCGAATGCAACATCTTGAAAACAACCTCTGAAGCTTAGTCCACCTCGAGTCCAAGCTTCTTCGAAAATCTCTTCGCGCTCTTCATCGCTAACATCAAACACTTTACGATCTGAGAATACAAAAGGGTGCCCATTTGTATTTGACTGAATCATTTTTTTGATGTCCTCATAATTTCCACGAAGATATTTTTGGAAATCTGCACTAAGCGGTCTGTTGCTTGCTGGAACACTATAATTAGCTGACCTCTGAAAGACGGTAAGATGACTTGCTGTTTCTGCGATTATTGGAATGGTTTGTATGCCTGTTGATCCAGTACCAATTTGCCCTACTCGCTTACCTGTAAAATCTACTCCTTCGTTGGGCCATCGACCTGTATGAAACCAATCTCCTTTGAACCTATCTTGCCCTGGGAATTTTGGAACGTTCGTTGAGGATAAACATCCCACTGCTGTGACCAAGTATGTACATTCAAACTGTTGCCCTGGTTCCGTTGTAACAACCCACTTGTTTCTAGATTGGTTGTAATGAGCTGATAAAACCCGTGAATTAAACTTTATATCACGTTTCAAATCAAACTTATCAGCAACATAATTCAAATATCTAACTACCTCAGCTTGCCCAGGATACCGCTCGGACCACTGCCATTCCCCCAGAAGTTCCTTATCAAAATAAAAGGAATAAGCGTAGCTTTCGGAATCGCAACGTGCACCAGGATACCTATTCCAGTACCACGTACCGCCCACACCGTCTCCAGCTTCAACGACCTTAACGGAAAGTCCTAATTTATCGCGTAGAGAAAGCAGTTGGTATAAGCCAGAAAAACCCGCGCCAACAATAAGAACATCAAGCTTAACTACATCATTGTTTGGTGCACTTTTCTTCAATTACCCCTAACCATCTGTAGCACAGTTGCACCTACAGTAACTACAAGACCAAGTATAGCCAGGGTTGCAGGGTCTTTGAGTCTTTCCTGGTATCCTGCGTTCATTCCACAATCAATTTCAGCTCCTATGTCTACATTGCCAAATAGTCCTCTTGATGCTTCTTGGTCTTCCACGAAGCATCTCTCTTCGGGCTCATAAAAGCTTTCTCTTCCGCCGGATCCTTCCATGCTTTTCATCATCTCTCGTTGCTGTTCCATCTGCTCACGGTCCATCGCCATCTGCTCTTCTCTTCTTTGTTGCTCCATCGCCATCCTCTCTCT
>PACM01000025.1 GCA_002700125.1 Dehalococcoidia bacterium | reverse complement strand
GGAAGCACAGGACCTGAAGGAAGCACAGGACCTGAAGGAAGCACAGGACCTGAAGGAAGCACAGGACCTGAAGGAAGCAAAGGACCTGAAGGAAGCACAGGACCTGAAGGAAGCAAAGGAATAGAATGGGATCTGATGTAAATACTGTCAAAGAATTGAGGCAGAAGACCGGAGCTGGAGTAATGGCTGTAAAAAAGGCACTTGATGAGTCTAACGGTGACATAGGCAAAGCGGAAGAAATATTAAAGGAGCAGGGACTAGCAAATGCACTGAAGAAATCTGGCCGAGAGACGTCTCAAGGTGCTGTTCAAAGTTACATACATGCAGGAAACAAAATAGGTGCGATGGTCGAATTNAAATGTGAGACAGACTTTGTAGCAAGGACTGATGATTTTGTCTCCCTTGCACGGGATTTAGCGATGCAAGTGGCAGCTATGACTCCAAGTTATATTTCTAGAAACGATGAAGGAGCTTCTGAAGCTTCTGATGACGAGATTTTGTTGTCGCAATCATTTATCAAGGACTCTACCGTATCAATTGAAGAAAAAGTAAAAGAGATGATTGCAAAAGTTGGAGAAAATGTGAAGATTTCCAGAATAATTAAGTTTGACCTCTCATAGAAGGAGGAAATTTGGCTGTCAAAACGATTCTTCTTAAGCTGAGCGGGGAGGCACTGATTGGCTCCCGTGAATATGGAATTGATACTGATACCCTGGACTATCTTTCCAATGAAATACTAGAAGTAAGGAATAAGTTTAACGACTTAAGAATTGCGTTAGTTGTGGGTGGAGGGAATATATGGAGAGGCGCTGATTATGAGAAGCTAGGCATGGATAGATCAGTTGCAGATTCTGCTGGCATGCTCGCGACAATGATTAATGGGTTGGCATTACAGGACGCTCTAGAAAAGATGAAAATTCCAGTCAGGACTTTGTCCTCATTGGCAAACCCATCCGTAGCGGAGTTATTTATAAGAAGGAGAGCTCTTAGACATTTAGATAAGAATCGTGTAATTATTTTAGTTGGTGGNTCTGGACAGCCATATATGACTACGGATANTNCNGNNNNTNNANNNGCNTTGGAAATATCTGCTGACTTACTACTAATGTCTAAGAATGATGTCGACGGCATTTATGACTCAGACCCTAAATTGAACCCCAAGGCCAAAAGAATAAAGAGAATTACTCACATCGATGCGTTATCCCGCCAGATAAAAGCTTTGGATAGCACTGCTCTTTCTATGTGCATGGATAATAAAATGCCAATCAGTGTTTTCAATATTTTTATCAATGGAACACTTTCAGGTATTCTAGAAGGAAAAAAATTGGGGACATTAATATCCGACTAAAACTATCCTGAGTAGATCCATGAATAATTCAGAGACAATTAAGAATCTTAAAGGGCGAATGCTTAGCTCAGTTGAATTTCTAAGAGAAGAGTTGAACGGCATGAGGACAAACAGGGCTCACTCTGGCCTTGTTGCTGGGTTGATGATTGACTATCACGGTACCGAAATGAAACTTTCAGACTTGGCACAGATTAGTATTTCTGATGGTCGGGTAATAATAATTCAACTTTGGGATAAGGGCGTTGTCAATTCTGTTGCTAAGGATATTGAAATGTCTGAGTTAGGAATGCAGCCGAATATTGATGGAGATAAGATTCGATTAGTTGTTCCCTCACTTAATGAAGAACGAAGAAAAGACCTTGTGAAGTCTCTTAAAAAGAAGTCCGAAGAAGCTAAAGTGGCAGTTAGGAATGTTAGGAGAAGTGGAATGGATGAAGTAAAAGAACTTGAGAAATCTGGAGATATTTCCCAAGACGAGAGTAGAAGGATACAAGCTGAAATACAAAAAACAACAGATTCTACTATCGATCAGATATCCAGTATTTCTCAAGAAAAAGAAAAAGAATTGATGGAAGTCTAAACACTTTTGGAGAAAGAANTTCACAAGAAAACTCTCAGTAGAATAATTAATTCTTTTTCTGATAGCTCCTCAACTATACCTTCCCACGTAGCTGTAATAATGGATGGCAATAGAAGGTGGGCTTCAGGAAAAAGGATGCCAATTTTTTCAGGTCACAAGGCTGGCACTAGAAACATCAAAGACCTTTTGGCNCTAATGATTGATTTAGATATCAGCTTTTTAACCCTCTTTGCTTTTTCGACCGAGAATTGGGATAGGCCAGAAAACGAGGTAAATTACATTACCAAAATTTTACTACCAGAATCTCTAGCAGAAAATTTTGAAGATCTCCATAGAATGGGAGTGAAGATTACAATAAAAGGAAGTGTCAAAAAGCTTGATAACAAATTGCGAAAGAAAATATTAGATGCCGTCTCAAAAACTGAAAATAATAATAAGATTTCCTTGATAATTGCCTTTGACTATGGCGGAAGAAAAGAAATTGTAAATGCAATTAATAAGATATTAGGTGAAGACTTGTTGCCGAATGATATTAATGAAGCAGAATTTGCTAAATATTTAGATTCTGATGGAATTCCTGATCCAGATTTAATAATTAGGACCGGTGGAGAATATAGACTAAGTAATTTTTTGATATGGCAAAGCGCCTATAGTGAATTTTATACCAGTAAAGTATTATGGCCAGATTTCGGTATCATGGATCTATCTGAAGCTTTAATTGAATATTCTAAAAGAATAAGACGATTCGGCATACAGTGATTAATTATGAAAGAGAGAGAACTATACGATCTTAATATCAGACTGAAGACATCTTTGTTAGTAGTTCCATTAATTTTTTTGTCTCTTTTATCCCAACTATCCACTTTTATATTAGTTTTTCTAATATCTGTTTTTGTTATAAGCGAGACTAATTTAACTATAAGGCAGGATAATAAGAATTTACGATCGATGCTGTACTTGTTCTTGATTTTGCCAATTTACTTTATTGTGATTCTAGAATTTCGTGAATCAGTTTTGAGCGTTTTAGTAATCCATTTTGTCAGTTTTATTAGCACGATTATATTAGTTTTTTTGGGGATCAGACGGAAAAGATATGAGACAGGTGATAGAGCACAGTTTTCATATTTTTCCGATATGAAATTTTCTCTTAACTTATTAAGAGAACTGACGACTATTGTTTTTGTAACAGGGATCTCAGGCTTGCTTTTCTTATATACTTCATTTTCTGATATCGGATGGGTATTACTTCCTCTAATTACTGTCGTTACCGTTGATACTTTTTCGTATATATTTGGATCTCTATTTGGTAGGAATAGATTTGAAAGNCTTAGAGATATCAGCCCAAATAAAAGCGTAGAAGGATTTATATTCGGATATGTATTTGGTGCCATTGTATTCTTTCTTGTTCAATTCATACTTGATATAGACTTAGAATTATTCTGGGCTATTTTCTTGACTCTTTCTATGCCGTTATTAGCGATACTGGGGGATCTCCTTGGTTCAGGAGTAAAGAGAAATTTCGGAGTAAAAAACTTTGGCTATATTCTACCTGGGCATGGAGGTTTTATGGATAGGCTGGACTCTTTAGTAGCAACTTTTATGTTAATGCTGCTAGTGAAAGAAGTAATATTATGAAGAAGAAAGTTTCAATCTTAGGATCCACAGGCTCAATTGGAGTCCAATGTTTAAATATAATACAAAATTTTGATGAATATTTTGAAATCGTATCTTTATCTGCTGGCAGCAACGAGAAACTTTTTGAGGAACAGGTCAATAGATTCAAACCATCTTACTATTTATCTCACGGCGATAAACAGTATGGTCAAGGAGTTCGACTAGACGATTTTGAAAGCGTTTTAAAGCATGATGATTCAGACTTGATCTTTATAGCTATATCAGGAATTGCAGGTCTTGTTCCCACATTATTAGCTGTTAACCAAGGTAGAAAAATTGCACTAGCAAATAAAGAAAGCATCGTCGCTGTAGGAAAATTCATTATGGAGTCAGCACAAAAAACTGGAGCGCAGATTATACCACTAGATAGTGAGCATTCAGCTATATGGCAGTGCATCACAGGAGAAGACTTAGAGAATTCAATCAATAGTATAGTTATAACAGCGTCAGGCGGTTCACTCCGTGATCGAAGTTATTCAGACTTAGAAAGAATAACGATTGAACAAGTCTTAGACCATCCTACTTGGACAATGGGTAAAAAAATTACGGTTGATTCTGCCACATTAATTAACAAAGTATTTGAAGTGCAAGAAGCGATTAATCTTTTTTCAATACCATTTGAAAAGATCGAAGTNCTTTTGCATAGAGAGAGCATAGTCCATGGGATGATCAGATTCTTGGATGGTAATGTAAAAGCGATGTTAGCTCCTCCTGATATGAGGTTCCCAATATCATATGCTCTTTTTCATCCTGATAGAAGATTCATTCCAGGGATGCCTGAATTAGACTTTAATTCAATAAACAAATTGTCTTTCGAAAAAATATCTATTGGTAAGTTGCCTTGGTTTAAATTTGGAATGGATATCATTTCAGAAGGAGGATTAGAGCCAGCATTCTTGGTTGGAGCAGATCAAGCTGCTGTAGAAATGTTTTTATTAGGGAAGATAAAATATACAGATATGCTAACCGTCATGAAATCTGCTTATGAAAGAAAGAAAGTTGAGACAGGCTACGACTTAGAATCTGCAAAAGAAATGATTAACTGGGCTTATAAAACAACTTTGAGTCTGGTTTAAATTGTCTGTATTTCTTAGCGTTTTAAGCTTTATTATAGTTCTTGTTCCATTAGTCATATTTCATGAATTTGGACATTTTTTTTCTGCCAAATTCTTTAAGATTAAGGTGTTAGAATTTGGTTTCGGCTTTCCTCCGAAGCTTTTTTCAATCTGGACTTCCGAAAAATCAGTCACTTTAAAAGAATCTCTAAAAGATAAACTTTTGAAATTTACAAGTAAAAACAAATTATTTCTTTGCTTGTCTTCGGATGATGGGGTTGTTCAAGTAGACGATATTCTAGATTCTAAGAAAGATATTCAGTCCNTCNGAGAGTATGACATAGTAGAAATCAAAAAGGTCGAGTTATCTGGAAACATCCTAAGATATAAGGAAATGCAGTGGTCCTTTAATCTTTTGCCTTTAGGTGGATTTGTGCGACCTTTCGGAGAAGAAAGCTCAAACCATCCAGACAGCTTCTACGTGAAGAGCGCCTACNAGAGACTAGTAGTGTTGACCTCTGGAGTATTAGTGAACGCTGTTCTACCGTTTTTCTTGTTCTTTTTTGCCTATTTGATTCCTGGAGATGTCCCTCAAGTNGACTTGATTATCTCCGAAGTTATGCTTGATTCTCCTGCAGAAAAATCTGACCTAAGAACGGGAGATAAGATTATTGGCATTAATGGAAAACCGATATTAGATTTTAATGCACTACAAAAAGAATTGACTGCATCTTTAGGAGATCAAGTTTCAATCGAAGTAAAAAGAGGTACACCTAATATTTTTGCTGAATCTTGGGAGCCTAAGTTTTTCTATGATCAACAATCTGAAGTTTTATTTGCGACTCCGAGATGGAATCCTCCTGATAAGGAAGGCGCTTTAGGAGTAAGCATAACAAGTGAAAATCCAACCAGAGTGTCACCTAATATCGGATTCCTTCAAGCTATCGACAAGTCCATAGATAGTGTTTTTCAATTGTTTAAGCTCGCCTATAACAGTATTAAAGCAATGATTATAGGTAGTTCTAACCCTCAATTTTCTGGACCTGCTGCTGTTGGGCCTATAGGGATAGGTCAGATAACAGGTTCTGTTGCTACTGCCGAAATCAACGTCAGAGATAAATTGATGATATATATCGAATTAATCTCGATTCTTAGCTTAAGTTTGGCATTTATAAATCTTCTGCCTATTCCTGCTCTTGACGGAGGAAGAATATTGTTTGTTTTGATAGAAATATTGAGAAGAGGTAAAAAAATTCCGCCTGATAGAGAAAGACTGGTTAATGCTCTAGGGTTTTTATTTATGATCTCTCTTTTGATATTAATTTCAGTTCAAGACGTCATAAGAATTTATCAGAGTACGGCTGTTGTAGGCTAATCTTCAGTAGAATATAATAGAGAAGTGAACGTTCAAAGAAGAAAAACCCACTTGGTGGATGTCGGAGGTATTCCTATTGGAAATGGATCTCCGGTTGTGGTCCAGTCTATGACTGATACAGATACTTCTGACGTGCAATCAACAGTTTCTCAAATTAAAGATTTGGTGGATGCTGGCAGTGAACTTGTAAGAGTAACAGTAAACAACGACAAATCTGCTAGATCTATCCAAGAAATTAAATCCCGACTTAAGGATTTAGATTGCAACGTTCCATTGATCGGAGATTTTCACTTTATTGGCCATAGATTGCTAACTTCTCATGAATCTTGTGCCCAAAATCTGGATAAGTACAGAATAAACCCGGGAAATGTGGGGAGAGGTACAAGAAGNGATGAAAATTTTGAAATGTTTATCAAGGTAGCTATTGAGTTTGATAAGCCAGTGAGGATAGGAGTAAACGCTGGTAGTTTAGACCCAGAATTATTAAATGAAAAAATGGAACAGAATGCTAAAAGGAAGGATCCTCTTGACTCTGAAAACGTTGAAAGGGAAGCGTTAGTGGACAGCGCACTACTAAGTGCGTCAGAAGCACTAAATCTGGGTTTGAGTGAGGATAAGATAATAATTTCTTGCAAGGTATCGAGAGTTCCTCAGATGGTTCGTGCCTATCGTGAATTGGCTCGTAGATGCGAATTCCCATTGCACTTGGGGTTAACTGAAGCAGGAATGGGAATGAAAGGTATTTCTTCTACATCAGTAGCATTAGGAACTTTGTTGCTCGAAGGTATCGGAGACACAATAAGGAGTAGCTTGACCCCTGAGGTTGGGGGAGACAGAACTAATGAGGTTAAATTGAGNCAAGAAGTTTTACAGTCAATCGGGTTGAGAAACTTTAGGCCATCAGTGACGTCTTGCCCAGGCTGCGGAAGAACAACTTCTACTTTTTTCAGNGAGTTAAGTGAAGATATACAAAATTTTTTGGATACTCAATCAAAAGTTTGGAACAAGAAATATCCGGGCTCTTCGAATCTGAAGGTTGCAGTAATGGGATGTGTTGTAAATGGTCCAGGTGAATCAAAAAGTGCTGACATTGGTATATCATTGCCTGGGTCCGGAGAATCTCCGAAGGCCCCAGTTTTTATTGATGGGAATAAGGTAGGAGTACTTGAAGGTGATACTATTGCTGATCAATTCATTAATATGGTAGAAGAATATGTTACTAACAAGTGGGGATAATCAAATTTTTTAGTGGATAGGTATAGAAATTAGAGTATCAAAATATTATTGGTCTACATCACGGAATATTTCCGATGAGTCAGAAATGATGAGCCACAGATTGTTGCTCAAAGCTGGATTCATACATCAGTTGGGTGCAGGTATATTTAGTTTTACGCCCATAGGGTGGAGAGTTATTAGCAAAATCAAAGACATAATACATTCTGAGATGAGAATTTTAGAATGTCACGAGGCTAATTTCCCGGTAGTTCAGCCNGCAGATATATGGATTGAAAGTGGCAGGATGGAAAATTTCATACCTCCGCTTGCTAGATTCAAAGACAGAAGAGATAAAGTTATGGTCATAGCNCCAACTCACGAAGAGTCAGTATTAGCGATGGTGCGTAGAGACGTGAAAAGTTACCGCGACTTGCCTTTTTCGATATATCATATTCAGACGAAATTTAGAGATGAAACAAGGCCCAGGGGAGGGTTGTTACGAGTTAGAGAATTCGAAATGAAAGATGCATATAGTTTCCACTCAAACCAACAAAGTCTTGATCAAACATATGAAGAATTCTCTCAAGCCTACTTCAATATTTTCAACAGGTGTGGCTTGGATGTGATAAAGGTTGAAGCTGACAGTGGAGCTATAGGAGGCAAGGTATCTGCTGAATTCATTTCTGTAGCCTCAAATGGTGAAGACACGGTTTTGAAATGCGAACAATGTTCTTATGCAGCTAATGAAGAAAAGGCTGAGTTCGTGAAAACAATTAAGAGTAAAGAAGATGGCTCAGTAAATATTTCAGAAGTAGAGACCAAAAATATCAAATCTATTAACCANCTGGCTAAATTTTTCGATAAAGAGCATGATCACTTCTTAAAAACCGTGGTTTATATGACTGATGAAAACCCAATTCTAGTTACTTTGACTGGTGAATTAGAAGTGAATGAGACTAAGTTGAAAAATTTTCTTGGCAGAGAAATAAGATTGGCTGAAGACAGAGAAATATTGGATTTAGGATTGATTCCAGGATTTCTATCTCCACTTAACCAGAAAATTGAAGTTCTCGTGGATAATTCAGTGAATTTAGAAGCTAATTATATTGTCGGATCCAATAGAGAAGATTTCCACTCTTTAAACGTGATCCCACAAAGAGATTTTCAAGTATCGTATCAATCCGACGTAGCCAAGGCGAAATCAGGTCATTTATCAGTACAATGTGACGTGAGTCGCTGCAAGGGAATGGTTGAGACAAAAGGTATCGAAGTTGGACATATCTTTAAGCTAGGGAGTGCCTACAGTTCAAAAATGGGATTAAACTTTCTTGATTCCGGAGGAAAAGAGAAAAGTGTGGAAATGGGATGTTATGGAATTGGTGTAGGAAGATTGTTAGCAGCAGCCGTAGAAGCCAACTCAACTGAGATGGAATTAATCCTCGATAAAGATATAGCCCCTTTCGAAATATATTTGGCGAACATTAATTCAAAGGATGAAAATGTTACTAAGTCATGTGAAAAGATCTACTCTGCACTTCTCGATTCAGGATTTGAAGTTTTATTCGATGACCGAGATGAGTCACCAGGTGTGAAATTCAAAGACTACGATTTGATCGGAGTTCCGGTTCGTATTGTTGTAAGCCAAAGATCTTTAGAAAATCTAGAAGTGGAATTAAAAGTGAGAGGAAACGACGAACTAAAAATGATTCCAGTTTCAGAAGTGACAGNAAAACTGAGAGATATATTAGATAAATAATATGACTTTTCATAATTTTTTCGATGATGTAGAATGTATTGCATAATTGAATGTGAAGAAGCAGTGGGCAAGGCCCACTTTTTTTGTGTTTAAAATTGGATAAGAATTATTANGGTGGATTGAATTGAAACATGAATTGATGTTAGCGTTGACCGCTTTGGCTCATGACCGTAGCTTGCCACAGAGTGTGGTTCTTTCTGCTATGCAATTTGCTTTNGAACACGCTTACAGAAAAGATGTATCTGGTCAAGATGTTAGAGTCGATTTAGACCCTGAAACCGGAGAAGAAAAGATAAGAACAATTAAAACCGTTGTCGAAGAAGTCGAAGATCCGGACATTGAAATATCGTTATCTCAAGCACAAAATCATTATCCAGACATAGGAATTGGTGAAGAGATAACGACTGGATACATTAAGCGTAACCCTGGAAGGATAACAGCTCAGACTACTCGGCAACTGCTATTGCAGAAACTTAGAGAAGCTGAAAGACAATTAGTAGCAGATGAGTATTCTGATCGTATCGGTGAAATAATGACTGGAACTGTGCAGAGACTAGAAGGTAGAGACGTAATAGTTTCTTTGGGAAGAGGAGAATCAGTAATGCCGATACAAGAGCAAGTATCTGCCGAAAAATATAGAGTTGGGCAACAACTCAAATTTATTATCTTAAAGCTTGATCAAGAACGTCGAGGACCTGAAGTTATTGTTTCTAGATCAAACGTTGATTTGTTAANGGGTTTATTTGAGATAGAAGTGCCTGAAATTAGTAGCGGAATAATAGAGATAAAAGAGATTGTGCGAGAGGCAGGATCAAGAAGCAAAATAGCGGTAAATTCAAACCAAGATAACGTTGATGCTGTTGGAGCATGTGTTGGTTTAAGAGGATTGCGAATCCAAAATGTTGTGAATGAGCTTCTTGGAGAGAAGATCGATGTGATCGAATGGAGTGATGATCCTGTCGAATTCATTATAAAAGCTCTTAGCCCATCTGANGTTGACAGTGTAAAGCTTAATGCATCTGGTAAGTCTGCATTGGTATCAGTACCTGAAACCCAATTATCTCTTGCTATCGGCAAGGACGGTCAAAATGTTAGATTAGCTGCAAAATTATCTGGCTGGAAGGTAGACATACAATCTGCAAATAAAAATCTTAAAGATGCAGATTCAAACAAGCCATCTGAAATTGATAAGTCGGAATTCTCTGAGATTGGTATATCAGCAAATACTGAGGAAATATTGAAAGTAGGAAATATTACTAAAAGAGAAGAATTAGAATCAATGAAGGATGAGGACCTACTTGAAATCTCAGGTATGACTCAAGATAGATTAGAGGAAGTCAGATCGTTTATACCATCCCTCGTAACGAGCGAATCACCTGAAAATGCTACTCCTGAAGCTAAATCTATCACAGATGACTCAGATGCTGGCCAAGAATCAGAAGATGAAGTATTTTCTCAGGCTGATCTTGAAGAATTTGGGGTCTTAAATGAGGACTCAGAACTTGAATCTGAAAGTGAGGAAGTTGAACCTAAGAAAGACGTTTCAGATGACGATATTTGGAATATAGACTCTATTGTTAAAAAGAACAGAAAGAAGAAGCCTCAAAAAGGAGTAATTAGATTCGCTGAAGATATCGAAGATTTACGTAAATAAGGAGCTATTCGGATATTATGGTCAATAAGCAAGAAAATACAGAAAGTGGTTCTAAACTACTTGATTTGCCTCAACAATTAACCGCAGGAGATCTTTCTGGCATCATGGATGTTGCACCATCTGAAGTAATAAAAGAATTAATGCGTCACGGGGTAATGGCTAATATAAACGAACTTGTTGAGTTTGAAACAGCAGTTGTCGTGGCACATGAATTTGGATTTAAAGTATTAAAACCAAAGTTAGCCTCTCAGAAGTCCTTAAAATCTGAATTTGATACAAGTTCTTTAAATGATTCTGATGTTATTTTGAGGTCGCCTGTAGTAACTATCCTTGGGCACGTTGATCACGGAAAAACTTCAATTTTAGATGCAATTAGAGGGTCAAATATAGCTGAGTCAGAGTTTGGAGGAATAACCCAGAGCATAGGTGCATATCAGGTAACACATGACAAAGAAAAGATCACCTTTATTGATACGCCAGGACATGAAGCATTTACGGCGATGAGGGCTAGAGGAGCTCAAATAACGGATATAGCAGTTCTTGTAGTAGCAGCTGATGATGGAGTGATGAAGCAAACTTCTGAAGCTATAGATCACATAAAATCTGCAAATACCCCTATGATTGTAGCAATAAATAAATGTGACAGTCCAAACGCTAACATTGCAAGAGTAAAAACTCAATTAGTTGAATACGATGTCGTGCCTGAAGAATTTGGAGGAGATGTAATGTGTATCGAGACCGTGGCAACGACGTCAAAAGGGATAAGTGATTTGCTAGAATCGATAGTTTTACTAGGTCAAATTCTTGAGCTTAGAGTGCCAAAAGATACTAAAGGGCTTGGGTATGTCTTAGAAGGCACTTTGGATAAATCACGTGGATCTCTTGGAACTATATTAGTAAAGGAAGGTTTAGTTACCATCGGGGATTATATTGTTGCAGGAGAGATTGTTGGTAAAATCAGAAATTTAACTGATGGCTTCAATAGAAATGTGAAGAATGTTGGACCCGGTGCCCCGGCACAAGTTCTGGGATTAAGCTCTGTCCCTAAAGCAGGAGATGAATTTCAGATTTTCAAGACAGACAAAGAAGCTAAGAAATTTCTTAAATCAGTACCAACTTCTAAGAGTAGAACAAAATCTGTTATTTCAGGCAAAGATTCAGAGGATGATGACAAATTTAGACTGATAATAAAATGTGGAACAGACGGGTCAGTAGATGCTGTGAGAAAAGTACTTGAGACTATGGAAAATAATGATATAACACTTGAGATCATACATGCATCTTCTGGATCAGTAAATGAGAATGACGTCATGCTTGCTTCTGCTGCTGATGCTGTTGTTATTGGTTTTCAAAGCCAAATAGAACAAGGTGCAATAAGACAATCCAAGGCTAATGATGTACTGATAAAGAATTACAATATTGTATACGAGATGATCGATGATTTAAATGAAATGTTGATTGCTAACAAGAAAGGTCAAACAGAAGAAAAAATTCATGGAGTCGCTGAAGTATTGGATATGTTTTCTGTAGGTAAGCGTCAAGTCGCTGGAGGATTCAGAGTTGTTGAAGGGGAAATGCGGAGAAATGGCCTTATAAAGATTACTAGAGGTGATGCTGTCGTATTTCAAGGCTCAATCTTATCTTTAAGGCATTTGAAAGAGAATGTCAGAGAGGTAAAAAATGGAATGGAGGGGGGTCTCACGGTTGACGGTTTCAATAATTATGAAAAAGGTGATCTGATTGAGTGTTTTGAAATAATCACGACATAGGGAGTTGCTTTGACTAGGAGATCTGAAAAGATTAGTTATACTTTGAAGAAAGCGCTAAGTGATATAGTGCAATCAAAAAGAGAACTCGAGTTTGGAGTGATGGTGTCTATATCAGACGTCAAAGTGACACCTGATTTGAGTCAAGCAAAAGTTTTTATATCTGTTTTGGGAGACTCCGAGTCAAAAAACCAAGTAAAGAAAAAATTAGAATTAAATGTTGGACTGATAAAAAGATCCTTACCGAAATACATACAGTTAAGAAAGATCCCAGCAATTAAATTTTTTTTGGATGACACTTTAGAAAACGCAGAGCGCATTCAACGCCTAATTGATGAGGCAAATTCTTCTTCTAAAATTCAATGAAGAGAAAATCTTTACAGGGCTTTATCAATATAAACAAACCAAAAGGGTTAACTTCATTCTCGGTCATAAAAAGACTTAGGCGTTTTCTACCTGATGTGAAACTAGGTTTCGTGGGAACCTTAGACCCTATTGCTACGGGGGTTCTCCCGGTATGCATTGGATTTGCAACCAGACTTGAAAACGAGGCTGTTACTTCCAGTAAAGATTACGAAATATCCGGCTTATTTGGTCAGTCTACAGATTCATTTGATTCGACGGGCAAGATCATTGATGAGAATCCATATGACCACATCAAGGAAGAGATGCTTGAAGATATTTTTCCTTCTTTTAGAGGCAGTAAGCCACAAAAAGCTCCGATTTTCAGTGCTTTGAAGCAGGGTGGAGCTAGAATGTATGATTTAGCAAGAGCAGGAATACACATTGAACCTAAAATAAGAACCGTAGAATTATTTGAGATTGATTTAACTTTTTTTGACTTACCAAAATTTACATTACGGATCACTTGCGGCAAAGGCTTTTATGCAAGAAGTTTAGTTCATGACATTGGTTTAGCATTTAATTCTTCAGCTCATATGACTGACTTAGAAAGAAGCAGATCAGGAATTTTTGGAATTGATGCATCAATATGCTTAGAAGATGCTGAGAAGATATTGGAGAGAGGTGATGTTGAAACAATCTTATATCCAACTCAAGCAGTGCTACCTGAATCAAAAAAAATTATATTAAAACCAAAAGAGTTGCAAGATATTCTTAATGGAACTGAGGTAGAATTAATGGGTTATGCTATCAATGAAGGAGAGAAATTGGCTTTCTTAGATTCAAATAATNTGCTTGTAGGAGTGGGAATTTTCTCAAACGGCCTAGCTGTGCCGAATAANGTTATTTCTAATGAATAAGTTTTTTTTCAATCTTNNCTTATTTGTATCNTTNATGATNATNGTTACAGCATGTTCTCAAACTCAGAATTTAAATGACNCAGAGAGNTTNGGAGAACATCCNAATATTAAGACACATTTAGATCAATCAAGTNTTAAAGACTTGANTATTGACGANTTAATAANNCATGGTCAAATGTTATTNGAGACTTCGTTTAATGATTTAGACGGGTTAGGCAGACCTGAAACTACTGGGGCATTTAGTTCGAGACCAAGGAGAGAGGCTCCTCAGAATTTCAATAGAATATCTGGTCCAGATGCTGGTTCTTGTATTGCTTGTCATAATTTGCCGAGTATAGGAGGAGGAGGAGACAATGCACAGAATGTTTTTAATCTTGCTTCTGACGTTGACTTTGTAACGTTNGAAGGATCAGTAGGATCAGAAGAAGATGCAGCTAGCCTTATAGACATCACAAACGAGAGAAATACAGTGGGAGTTTTCGGGGACGGCCTAATAGAATTACTTGCAAGAGAAATGTCTTACGATTTGTTATCCTCAGTTGAAGCTGGAAGGAATGAATCGGAATCTAAAGGGGAACTTATTAAAGTGCCTTTAAACACAAAAGGAGTTGATTTTGGGTATGTCATAGCGCACCCGTCAGGATATCTCGACACTTCAATGCTCGATGGAGTCGATAACGACTTTATTGTACGACCTTTTATTCAGAAGGGCGTGATTTCTTCATTAAGAGATTTCTCTGTTGGTGCAATGAATCACCACCATGGAATGGAGTCTGAAGAATCAGTTGGTAAAAATTCTGANGCTGACAGAGATGGAATTATCAATGAGCTGACTGAAGGAGATATTACTGCAATAACTTTATTTCAGGCGACTCTCCCTTTCCCTAAGAGAAAACTGCCAAATAATTCTAATTTAAAGGGCATAATACAAAAAGGAGAAGATGTATTCGAAAACATTGGTTGTTCAGCTTGCCATGTCCCTAATCTCCCATTAAAGAGCCTGAATTTTGTCGAGCCCGGACCATTTAATCCAGAGAGAAGTTTGAATTTAACAGAATCTGAAAATAATCTNGTTATAAATTTGGGAGAATTTGTTGGAGAACTTGAGGTTGATGAAAATGGTGACTTCCTTATTCCACTTTACAGTAATCTTAAAAGACATAATCTAGGATCAAAGTTAGATAATGAAAGGCCNCTTCAAAAAGGTGTNCCCACAAATTATTGGCTTACAAGGAAACTNTGGGGATTCTATTCTGAACCCCCNTTTNTNCATCATGGGAGATCAAGTTTGTTGNGCGATGTTATTGAAATGCATCAGGGAGATGCTAAGNTTTCTTCAGATGCATTTNANGATTTAGATGATTCTGAGAAAATNTCTTTAATTGAATTTTTGAAAACATTTAAGTGATTTNATATTTTATTGATTANAGGCGTGAAAAAGTATGCATGANTCTCCGCTCNGCTTNGTNGCTGAGTCAATAATTCTTTTATCNGTAATCCTGATCTGTGCGAAACTGTTTGGAGAATTNACCTNCAGATTCTTGAAGCTNCCAAGGGTTATAGGTGANCTAGGAGCCGGAATAATAATNGGTCCATTTGCCTTGGGAGGANTNGNATNGGGTAACCTAGNNCCACTCTTTCCGATNGAGNANNNTTCAGTAATTCCTGTAAACCAGTCTCTCTANTTCCTAGCAAACATCGGAGCCGTGATTTTGCTGTTCGAAGCAGGATTAGAGACNAATAAGAAAAGNTTTTTTAATANNATTGGNCCNGCAAGTTTNATTGCTTTNGGAGGAGTNATCTTCCCCTTTTTCTTAGGNCTATTTTGTACTACCATGTTTGGATTCGCTTCTTTTGATTCTATCCAAGATCTTATTCCTGGACTTTTTGTAGGTGCGATGATGACAGCAACTTCAGTGGGTATAACTGCTAGAGTTCTGGGTGATTTGAATAAATTAGATTCACCAGAAGGAGTCACAATACTAGGCGGAGCAGTGGTTGATGACGTTCTCGGAATATTAATCCTTGCTGTGATTGTAGGCATTGAAACTACCGGGGTTTTATCGGGGATCGGAATATTAATTATATCTGTGAAAGCTATAGCATTTCTGTTGTTTGTAAGCGTAGCAGGAAGTTGGGCATCCCCTTGGATTTCTAGTCTAATAATGAGATTAGGTACAAAACCAGGATTTTACAGCGAACCGAGTATTCAACTTTGCCTTTCATTAGCTTTGGTTTTTTTAATATCAGGATTGGCGGAGAAATATTTTGGGTTGGCTATGATTATTGGATCCTATTCTTTGGGATTGGCATTATCTGGAACTCCTCTATTCCAGCAAATTAAAACCCCTATACACAGATTGAACGGCGTTGTAGTTCCGATTTTTTTCACAGTTGTCGGAATGCAAGTGAATTTACAGGCCATATTTGGCGGAAATTCTATAGTTAACGCTGTGCTTTTTGCAATAGNATTATCTATTTTGGGTATTATTAGTAAATTAGCTGGATGTGGACTNCCCGCATTATTAGTTGGATTTAACAGATCTGAATCTTGGAAAATAGGGGTNGGAATGATTCCNAGAGGCGAGGTAGCATTAATAATAGGNGGAATNGCTTTAGCTTCTGGNGTAATTTCTCAACAAATATTTGGNGTNACTATAATTATGACATTAGTTACTACAATTATTGCGCCAATAATGCTTGTGAGAAGTTATCGTTAGATTAATGGGAGTTTAAATCGATAGAATAAAAAAAAATAAATCCAATTTCTTACTACCTGATCATATATCAGTAAGCCAGATACGAACTTATCTACAATGCGGTATGAAGTATTATTTTAGATACGTCGAAGAAATAAAGGCTCCACTAAATGGATCCATGTTGCGAGGACTAAGCATCGATAGGGCCGCTAATGGTCATTTTTTAATCAAATCTACAAACTCAAAAGGTATGCAGAATAAAGACTTTATTGATTTAGCAATTGATCAGCATGATCAATTGGCAGATGAAGTTGATTTGGAAGTAGAAAANTCTGAAAGTAGAGATAGNGTGATGCGNTTGTCNGATTTATATCATAAAACACATGGACANNANTTNATGCCCGCNTCAGAAGAATCTGTCCAAGTTCGACTTCAAGGGGATTTAGGAATTCAAGTTCCAGTAGTTGGNTTCGCAGACCTAATCACAGAGGATGGAANGATTGTTGATACGAAAGTAAGGTCTCAAGATAGAAAAGTAGATCTAANCCGAGATCTTCAATTAGTGACATATGCCCATATAACTAAAATAATGAAAGTGGCTATAGCCCAAGTTGTAGATACTAAGGTTCCAAAATCTGAACTATTAACTCAAACTATTGATCAGCATGCTATAGATGCTACTTCACAAAAGATTAGGACTGTGAGTGGTGCGATTAGAAAGCGAGTCTTTCTGCCAGCTCCCGAAGGCAGTTGGTATTGCTCTGAAAAATGGTGTTTTTACTGGAAGATATGTCCATACGGTGAAAAAGCTTAGTTTAATTGTTATTATTCTATGGAAATATTTTTACGATGAGAGGTAATTAAAATGAGTTTACTTGAAGGAAAAAAAATTCTTATTACTGGAGCTAGAAAAGGAATAGGAAGAGGAATAGCTTATAAAGTTGCTCAAGAAGGAGCTGATGTTGGTGTCAATGACTACATTGATGATGATGAGACTCGTAAAACTGCTAATTTAGTTGAATCCTTGGGTAGAAAGTGCAGCACCCATATTTATGACGTTAGCAAAAAAACAAATATTGATAAGATGGTTGATGAATTTTTAGAATTTCATGGAAATATTGATGTTTTAGTTAACAATGCAATAATGCAACCTCAAAATAAACCATTTTTTGAAATAGATGAAGAATGGTGGGACTATATGATGGACTTGTCATTAAAAGGATATTTCTTTGCTGCTCAAAAGGCATCAAAGGAAATGATAGAGAGGAAAACTGCTGGTTCAATAATATGTATATCCAGCGTACATTCGTATAGGGCTGCAGAGGATTGGACTCCTTATGGTATAGCAAAAATAGGAACTAGAAGGATGGTTAAAGGGTTGGCTGCTGATCTAGCAAATACTGGAATCAATGCTAATTGCATAGCTCCAGGATGGATTAATAATACTATTCCAAAAAGTGATCAGGTCGAACCCGAATCTATGCCCGCCCCGTGGGTTCCTGCAGGTAGACAAGGACTGCCTAGTGACATAGCTAATGCAGTTGTATTTTTATCTTCTAAGATGGGTGAATATGTTAATGGTGAAACTCTACTGGTTGATGGAGGTATGATCGCTACAGGTCTTGGAACAGGGAGACCAAATGACTAAAAATATTCAGACTACACCCCCTCATAGATTGAATAAGCACATTAGAGATCAATTGAAACGAATTAATTCATCTGCCTTTGTTGACGTTATGGCTAGGCAATTTGACTATGACCCTAAATATGTTTTGATGAACAATGTAAAACCTTTGAGTTCATCAAAGAGACTTGTAGCTAGAGCTGTTACAGTAAAATATTTACCTGCAAGACCAGATCTAGATGCGTCAAAACCAAGAAATGAAAAATCACCTGAATATGTTGCCTTCGAATTAGCTGGTCCAGGCGATGTAATAGTTATGGATTCTATGGAAACTAGTTTGATGTCCATTGGAGGAGATATTAAATTTCTTAGATTGAAACAAAGACTTGTAGATGGCCTTGTGTGCGATGGTGGAGTGAGAGATATGGGTTCCGTTGAAAAATACAATATAGGCATTTGGGCTTATGGAAAAACATCCAATCTTGGAACTAAAATAGGAACACCTTTTTCGACTAACGAACCTATAAAAGTAGATGGGATACTGGTGATGCCAGGAGATTATATAGTTGCTGATAATGATGGGGTAGTTGTTATTCCAAGGATTATAGCTAAAGAAGTAGCACAAGCTGCAATTGAGTACAGTGAGTTGGAGGAATGGATTAAGCATAAGTTGGATAAAGAGAATTTATCCCCCGGAAAATATTATCCTCCTGATAAGAACACTTACGAAGAATTTAGAAAATCCAAAAGACAATTTAGAGACTAGTAGCCTTCTTTTGTAAGAATTTCTTAGAATCTAAAATCGAAACTGAGTCCATCATAAGCCAATTCAACATCCAAACCTTCAGAATTTTTCAACTTTGACAGTTTTTTATTAGTTTCTTTGTGATCGATAAGGCACATTATATCCGTGAAATAAGATTTTCTAGGTCTGAATTTTCTTATAACATCCAATGCTTGAGAGTAAGTGAAATGAGAAAAATAAGCTGGCTCTGGTCTCAAGGCATCGATTATTAAGATATCTAAATCTTCAAGTAGGTTCTCGGATGATTGTGGTATTTCGGAGACGTCGGATATATAAGCTATCTTCCCAAATTTATATCCAAATGAGATATATTGATTGCCGTGAAAAACTGGAATTGGAGTTATTGACAGCTCTCCCGATTTCAAAGGTTTGTCGTCTATGATTCTGAAATCAATTTTAGGGATCGGCCCTTTGTTTTTAATTTTGCCATTCTCAAATAAATAGAAATAAACTTTCTTAATAGCTTCAAAATCTTGAGACCTAACGTTTACTCTTACTTTTTTTTGTACGAAATTAGTCCAGTCTCTCAAGTAGTCAATGCCTCCTATAGCGTCAGCATGAGCATGGGTTATTATCAAATCGTCTATTTTTCTTATATTGTGCCTTGGAAAGAATTGAATCGCAGATTCCCAGAATGTTTTTCCAGCGTCTATGATTATATTTCTTTTATTGCCATTGATTTCTATCGTTTGTATGGCAACAGAAGTATTTCTTCTTCTATTTTTAGATTCAGGATCAGATGCGTCTTTGCAGACTTTGCATGTGATTGGAGAGTCAGTTAAACAACTTACCCTTGGTATTCCGTCTGATGAACCAGTCCCTAGGAATATTAGTTTTCCTTGGTTAAGCCCCGTAAAATTATTCATAAATTATTGATTATTTCCTATTGTGTTGCTAAATTAACACCTTGTACTAGAAGTGCCCTGAATCTAATGAAAATCTATGAGGTGTCAAATGTCAAATCAAGAGTCTATAAAAAATAAAATCAAGAGAGGCGAAACTGTAGTGGGACCTTTCTGTATAGTGCCGTCAGCAACCTTAATTGATACATTGGGTTACTCTGGGATGGATTTTTGTATCTTAGATACTGAGCACGGCCCACTTGATATGCAGTCGATTACTGACCTAGTAATGGTAGCTAATGGAACTGGAATCGATCCAATTGTTAGAGTCGGTGAAAATAATGAGAGGTTAATTCTAAGAGCCTTAGATGTGGGTGCATCTGGTGTTCAAGTACCTCAAATAAACGTTAAGCAGGATGCTCAAGACGTCATAGATGCAGCTAAATATGATCCTCTTGGACACCGAGGTCTTTCTATATTCACACGGGCAGGGGATTATTTCGTAAATAAAGGTGAAAATCATACAGACAAACAGAATGAAGACACTATGGTGATTGTACATATAGAAGGAAAGAGAGGTCTGGATAATTTGGATGAAATCATGGAAGTCGAAGGAATAGATGTACTTTTTTTGGGTCCCTATGATATTTCCCAGTCATTGGGAATACCAGGCCAAGTGACGGATAAGATAGTGGCAAATGCCATGAAAGAAGCAGTAGACAAGGCAAAAAGTGCAGGAAGAGCCGTAGGATCATATGCTAAAGATGTTGAAATGGGGAAATGGCTAAAAGACCTAGGAATTCAATATATTTCAATTAATACTGATGCAACAATTTATATGCAGGGTTGTGAGGCTATTGTCAAGGCTTTAAAGTAAACAGAATTCGGGGAGTGGCGTAGTTTGGCAGCGCGCCTGGTTTGGGACCAGGAGGTCCCGGGTTCAAATCCCGGCTCCCCGACCAAAAAACAATTGACATTATCACGTATAATTTAGAAGA
>PACM01000024.1 GCA_002700125.1 Dehalococcoidia bacterium | reverse complement strand
TAGACTGGGTATTCTTTAGAGAAAATACTGAAGACTCTTATGCTTTGGGAAGTCAAGGTATTGAAATTGACAATGAACTGGCTATGGACTTCAAAGTTATTACATCAATTGGATCTCAAAGGATAATCGAAGCAGCTTTCAATCACGCAAGAAATACGGGAAGAAAACGAGTTTCAGTGGTTACTAAGGCAAATATTTTAAAGAAAACTGATGGAAAATTTCTTGAAGAAGCCGAGAAAGTGGCTTCACAATTCCCAGAGATAGAATGGGATTCTTGGTATATAGATATAATGACTGCAAACCTACTACATACTAGAAGATCAGAATTCGAAGTATTTGTAATGCCTAACTTGTATGGAGACATCC
Source organism: Dehalococcoidia bacterium (assembly GCA_002700125.1). GTDB lineage: Bacteria > Chloroflexota > Dehalococcoidia > Lucifugimonadales > Lucifugimonadaceae. Next base: position 29,113 of record PACM01000024.1, on the reverse strand, counting down.
TTACTGATGAGGCAGCTCAAATACAAGGCGGAGTAGGTACTGCTGGAAGTGCTAATTTAGGAAAACAACATGCAATGTTTGAAGCTATACATGGCAGTGCTCCTAGAATGTTGAAAGAAGGCAGGGCTCAATTTGCTAATCCTAGTTCAATGATAAAGGCAGGGGCAATGTTATTGGAACATATTGGATACACGGAGTTAGCACAAAAATTGGACAAGGCATTGTCGATATGTGGTCAATACGAAAAAAAGCTTCTAATCACAGGCAGAGATAATGGTTCAACGGGCGAAGAGTACGGAAAATATGTATTGAATACAGTTAGAGATAAAAATATTGATGAAAAGTACGAAAAATACGCCAAGGAGACTCAATGAAGTCAAAAGTTACTGTAGTTGGAGCTGGTAATGTAGGAGCTACGACTGCTCAAAGGATTTTTGAAAAAGGGCACAGTGACGTTGTTCTCATAGACGTAGTAGAAGGAATACCTCAAGGAAAAGCTTTAGATATTCTAGAAAGCGGACCGATAGTAAAATCTGATGCAACCATAATTGGTTCAAATTCCTACGAAGAATCTAAAGATTCAGATATTGTTGTGATCACTGCCGGAGTTGCACGTAAACCTGGAATGAGTAGAGATGACTTATTGATAACTAATATGAATATAGTTGGATCAGTGACTGAAAGCGTAATCTTACACTCCAAAAACCCAATAATAATTGTAGTATCAAATCCGTTGGATGCTATGGTCCAGCATTGTTATGAAAAAAGTAGCCTTCCTAAAGAAAGAGTAGTAGGTATGGCAGGGATTCTAGATACAGGAAGATTCAGAACATTTCTATCAAGTGAACTAAATGTATCTGTTAACAATATAGATGCATATGTTTTAGGAGGGCATGGAGATTCTATGGTACCTCTGCTTAAAGCAACTACTGTAGGAGGTGTTCCTGTAGAGGATTTGATAGAAAAGGATAGGCTAGAACAAATTGTTCAGAGAACTCGAGATGGAGGAGCAGAAATAGTAAGTTACTTAAAAACTGGAAGTGCTTATTACGCCCCATCTGCTGCAGTAGCGCAAATGGTTGATGCAATAGTTTTTGATACTAAGGAGATCTTTCCTTGTGCAGCAATGTTAGATGGAGAATACGGAATAAGTGGAGTATACGCAGGAGTGCCAGTCAAACTTGGAAGTAATGGAATTGAAGAAATAATTAATCTTGATTTAAGTAAAGAAGAAAAAGAGGGACTCGATAAATCATCTAAGGCCGTAGAAGAGTTAATCCAAATAATGAAAGATCAAGCTTAGAAATGAAATTAAAAGGTAAGAAAGCACTGGTTACTGCAGCAGGTCAAGGAATTGGTAGAGCAACTGCGGAATTATTTGCTGAAAATGGAGCTGAAGTTTATGCATGTGATATTAACCAAGATACTTTGAATACATTAAATGGAATGACAACTATTCGGGCAGATGTAACTAAAAAAGAAGATATCAATAATCTTTATGAGACTACTGGAGGGGTAGATATATTATTTAATGGAGTTGGTTTTGTTCATGGAGGAACAATTCTTGAATGCGATGATGATCAGTGGGATGAAGCATTTGAAATAAATGTTAAATCAATGTTCAGAATTTCAAAGAAATATTTGCCATATATGATTGATCAAAATTATGGATCAATAATAAATATGTCTTCAGTCGCATCAAGTCTGGCAGGAGTGGTAAATAGATTTTCTTATTCATCTTCAAAAGCTGCAATCATAGGTTTGACTAAATCAATTGCAAAAGACTTTGTAGGTAATGGTATTAGATGTAATGCTATAGCCCCGGCTACTGTAGAATCTCCATCTCTCCAGGATAGGATAAACGCGGAAACTGATCCTGTTCAAGCCAAAAAAGATTTTATTGCGAGACAACCTATGGGAAGGCTTGGGCAGCCAGAAGAAATAGCGAATTTAGCTTTATATTTAGCATCAGATAATTCTAAATATACTACTGGGGTTGCTCACATTATAGATGGCGGAATGATTATCTAAAAATTAATTAAGTAGTTATCTTGGATTTTATAGACTTAACAAATTCTACTGTTGATACAAGATGCTTATTTACACCTAATGCTTTCGGATCTATTCCCATAGCCATCCCGATTAACTGAGGCAAATGAAGAATAGGTAAATCTGCCTTATCACCACGATTCTTTTTCCTTGCCTTAGACTGATATCCATCCAAATTTAAATGACATAAGGGACAAGGAGTTACCATAGCATCTGCACCGTTGTCCTTTGCATCGCCGGTATGCTTAGATACCATTTTTAGTGAATTTTTTTGATTAATAAGTAATATTGGAAAACCACAACATTGGGTTTTTCCATCATAATCTACTGAAGAAGCACCTGTAGATTCGATAACCATATCCAATGAATGCTTTCTTTGTGGATTTTCTCCAAATCCAAGTGCATCGGATGGTCTAACAATGTAGCAACCATAAAATGGAGCAAAACTAAATCCACTCAAATCAATATTAAATTTATTTTGTAAACTATCTATTCCTATATCTTCTATAAGAATCCAAAGAAGATGCTTCACTTCAGTCTTACCAGAATAATGCAGGCCTTCTTTAGCAAGCTCAGCATTTATTTCTTCCAAATAATCAGTGTTCTTGTTTACTCGATGATTTGCTTGTGAAATTACACCTTGGCATGTAGAACATATTGTCATAACAGGCAGGTCCATTTGTTCTGCTAGTGCTAGAGTTCTAATATTTAATACATCTCCAAGTTTTTGATTCTTCTCCTGCAATACTCCTGCTCCTGTACAAGCAGCCTTTTCAATTTCTTCTGTTTCAATTCCAAGCTTATCTAAAACTAGCATTGTAGATGTATATAATTCTGGAGCAGCTCCTCTAGCTACACAACCTGGATAAAATGCAAATTTCATTAATCTTTCCTCTTATCTTCTAGTCGCTCAACGATTGAAGTTATCTTATTAAAATCTTTAGGTCTGTGAGGTAAAACTGGTGGAATTTTGCCTCGGAAAAGTGATTTTAAGCCAATAATTGCGAGATCAATCAAACCTGAAATATTTTTTAAACCCGTGCTCTCAAGAGCTAATCTAGTTTCATCCAGCCTTCCGTGCCTTCTTATGGATTCAACAAAAGTATCAGTATGTCTAAAACCACTAGTATTTGTGTATCCTTCTTCAATAGCAAGTTCCCTCATTTTGACTATTCTTTCCATTGGAGCAACGTCTTTTGGGCAAACCTCCACGCAAGCAAGGCATCTAGTACAATCCCAAACTCCGTCATTTCCATTTAATTTGCTCAGTCTAGTATTTTTATCTTCGTCTCTAGGATCAGCAACAAATCTATATGCTTTCGCTAGAGCAGCAGGTCCTATAAAATTTGAATCAACCTCAAGAGCTGTACATTCTGAGACACACGCTCCACACATAATGCAATTCATTACACCCAGCAAGTGCGTCATGCTATCATTTGATGCGATATGTTCAGCTTCGGGCTTAAAATCTGTCTTTACGTAGGGATCTACGCTTCTAACTTTTGACCAAAAAGCATCCATATCGGATACAAGATCTTTTATCACTGGCATATTACCCATTGGCTCTATTGATATAACTTCGCCATTTGGTGCAACTTCTTTGATTCGGGTTTTACATACAAGCTTTGCAGAACCATTTACACGCATAGAACAAGAACCACAAATTGAAGCTCTACAAGAGCATCTCAAACCTAACGTTCCGTCTTGCTCTTCTCTAATTTTAATCAAGCCATCAAGGATAGTTGATTCGTCAGTTACATCAACGGAATAATCCTGAAAAAAAGATTCATCGCTCTGTTCTGGGTCAAATCTCTTAACTTTAATTTGTGCCTGCAATTAGTAAATCCTTTCTGTAGGTTGCCACTCTGTAATAGTAACATCTGAAGTCTTCGTATTCATTCCTTGGTCAGACAGCTCAACAATTGTATGTTTAAGCCACTCTAAGTCGTTTCTAGATGTAATATCTGTTCTAAAGTGCGCACCTCTACTTTCAAGCCTTGCAGATGCACCTTGGCATATAGATTCTGCAACATCAATCATAAATTCTAACTCCAAGAAAGAGACCAAGTCGGTATTAAATATTTTGCCTTTATTTTCAACATAAACATTAGATAATTGTCCTCTAATATTTTTCATAATCTGAGAGGTATTCTCTATGCTTTCTGCATTTCTCCAAACGCCGATTCCTTTAGTCATTGATGTTGCCATTTTTAATCTTAATTCAGAAGATCGCATACCTTTTGGTCTATCAATTATGCTCTGAATTCTAGACTTTTCACGAGATAATAACCTTTCATCTGGGGTTAAATCTTGGATTGATTTTATATATTCTACACTACTGACTGCTGATCTTCTTCCAAAAACTATGGTATCTAAAAGAGAGTTAGCTCCTAATCTATTAGCTCCGTGAACGCTAACATTTGCACACTCTCCAGCTGCATAAAGTCCAGGGATATTAGTAGCTCCATTCAAATCAGTTTTAATACCACCCATTATGTAATGCATTCCAGGTTTTATAGGTATTGGAGATTCAGATAAATCAATCCCACGGAATTCTAAAGCAACCTCTTGAAGGTAACCAAGTCGTTCTTCTATAAATTGCTTACCTAAATGCCTTAAATCCAGAAAAACACACCCATCCACTCCCCTACCTTCGTCTATTTCAGTTTGTTCTGCTCTTGAAACAACATCTCTCGATGCGAGCTCCATATAATCCGGAGCATAATTTTCCATGAAGCGTTCTCCTTCAGAATTGATTAAGTACGCTCCATCTCCTCTTGCAGCTTCAGAAATCAGGATTCCACTGCCTGACAGAGTAGTTGGGTGATATTGGATCATCTCTGTGTCCATAAGAGGTGCGCCGGCTTGCATAGCCAGACTAAGCCCATCACCAGTACATATTAAGGCATTAGTAGAAGGTTCAAATACTCTTCCAGCTCCACCGGTAGCTAATACAACAGCCTTAGCAGAAATTAACTCCATTTGACCTGTCTTTATGTCAAATGCTATCGCACCAGAAATTCGGCCCTCGTCTTTTATGAGTTTAGTAACAAACCATTCTTCATAAATATGAAGATCATATTTAATTGATTGTTCGTAAAGTACGTGAAGTAAGGCACTACCTGTGATTGCACCAACAAAATAAGTTCGAGCCTTTTTTTGCCCTCCGAATGCTCTAGTTCCCAGTTTACCATCGTCATCACGACTAAAAATAACACCCATATTTTCGAGTTCTATTAAAGCTTCTCCAGCTTCTTTGCACATAACTTCAACCGCATCTTGATCAGCCAAATAATCGCTTCCTTTTATTGTTGCGAGAGCGTGATCTTTCCAGTCATCTCCTCGGTCTGTGAGAGCAGCATTAATTCCACCTTGTGCTGCATTGGAGTGACTCCTGACAGGATGAACTTTGGTTATAACTGCAACATTTAGTCCTTGACGCACTCCTTCAACAGCTGCTCTTAGTCCTGCTAAACCTGCTCCTATGATTAATAAATCGTGCTTGTACATACTCTCAATATTTGTATTAAGATTCTAACATTAATCCTTTTATGAGCAACCTTATTTCACTCCATTCTTTTCACAAAATAGATAAAAAGAGGCTATCGTTTTTAGATCTTTAATTTCACTTTTTTCAACTTTTTTTTTCAATTCAATCAAGGATAATTTTTCTACCTTAATGTCCTCATCTACGTCTGAATCTAATTTCGATTCTCTAAACTTACTTGCAAAAAAACAATACATTTTTTCATTACACCAACCAGGAGCCACAAAAAAATCTGAATGAAATTCAATTGCTTCAGGAAACTTGCCTATCTCTTCTTGTAATTCTCTTACAACTGCATCTTCAGGGTTCTCAGATCCATTTAATGTTCCTGCAGGAAATTCTAAAAGCCATCTGTCTATTGGATTCCTCCATTGCCTGACTAGATAAAAAAATATCTCTCCTGTAGAAGAAATCTCATAAGGAACTGTTACAATTGAACCAACGTGCTCAACAACGTCCCGAGAACTTAAAAACGTATTATCTCGATACAATTCATCATTTCTCAAACTGATATAATCACCTTGGTAGATTACAGTAGATTTTTTCCTTGTTATACCATTCATTTATTTCCCTAAGGAGTCGCCTTTTCTGAGTTCTAATTTACGAGTCAGAAGGCTCCAATATTCTTCTCTGAAATCTGGGAGTCTAACAAAATTTACTCTATTCTCTCCATTCACAGAAATATCTATATGATCAAGTTCTCTCAATTGAACATCCATAAAACCGTCTACTGTGATTGACAGATCTTCAGGAGAGTCTGCCTTCAACCTAATAAAAGAGTCTTTTTCTAAAACCATTCCGCCTAGAAGGCTTGTATGTGAAGCTATTGGTTTTATCATCATATTGTCACTCCAAGGCGAAAGAATCGCTCCTCCCAAGGATAAAGAATATGCGGTTGATCCAGTTGCAGTTGATACAACTAATCCGTCACCTCTGTATGTTGCAAAATGTTTGCCATTGATAGATGTTTCAACATCAATAACTCTAATTTTTGCTCCTCTGGCAAGAACAAAGTCGTTAAGGGCAAAAAATTCTTGTTGAATGCTGTTACTTTGAAGCTTAATATTCAAAGTTGATCTTTGCTCTATTATAGCTGACCCCGAGAGATACTGATTCAATCTATTTTTTACGTCCGTCGCTTCCACTTCACAGAGAAAACCCAAGTTGCCCATGTTCACACCAAGAAGAGGTATTTGGGATCGATTGGCAACATGAGCACACCTCAATATGGTCCCATCGCCACCTACGGATATTATAAGGTCAGCTTGAATGTTTAACCCTTTCTCTAAAACGCTCCTAGTACCATCAAGATACACTGTAAATTCTTCTGATAGATGCGACTTTATATCATCGGCTAATACGCTGGCTTCTCTAAGCTCACTGTTGAATAATATAGCGATAGATTTTGGTTTACTGAAGTTTTCTAATGACATAATTAAGTAATAATATTAAACGAATGAATTAACAACGCTCTCAACTATATCCAATAATATAACTGGAGCCAAGCCAATTATGAATATAATTACTACTCCCAGAGAAGTAACTACTAAGGAATAAATATCGTTACTTCTTGCAATAGTGTGGCTATCTTTGGGTTCGTCTATAAACATAATCTTTATTATTCTCACATAGTAATAGGCTGAAATAATTGAATTAACGATTCCGGCTATAGCAAGCCAGTAGAACCCATTTGATATTGCTGAACTAAAGATGAATGCTTTTCCCATAAAGCCAATTGTAGTAGGGATACCAAGCAAAGAAATTAGGGAGATAGACAATATTACAGCTTGACTTTTCAAACTAAAACCAATCCCGCTAAAATCTTCTATTGCAGTCGATTTAATCTTTTCAGAGATAGACAATATACATAAAAATCCAGTTAAATTCGTTACTGCATAAGCAACTAAATAAAAAATTGTAGACTGTAACCCAAGCAAGTTATTTTCTATTGATGCAGATGACTTTATTGAAGCTATCCCAATTAATATGTATCCCGCATGTGCGATAGTGCTGTAAGCAAATAATCTTTTTATATCTACNTGTCTAATAGCCATTATATTCCCTAAAATCATAGAAATAAGTGACATNATGGCTATAAAAAATGCCCAGTCGCTGGCAGAAGACCTATTTACAGCCTCAAATAATATTCTAATCAATATCGCAAACCCTGCTATTTTACTTACAACGGACAGATATATAGTCACTAAGGTAGGNGCACCTTGATACACATCTGGAACCCAAGAAAAAAATGGGAAGGAAGCAATTTTAAACGAAACTCCTGCAACAAGTAATATCACAGAAAAAAGTAATAAAAGGTTCGTTGATCCTGAAGAAAAATATCGCGATTCGATTTGACCTGTTGTTANTGAAGCAATATCACTAAAGAAGGTAGAGCCAGTAATTCCGTACAGGTAAGCAATGCCCATCAATATGATTGCTGAACTAGTGGCACCCAGCACCAAATACTTCAATGCTACTTCCAGAGAATACTTTTTCTCAGAAAGTGCTAGCATCCCAACAATTGGAAGTGATGTTAATTCCAAAGCTACCCAGGTTGTGATCATTTCTGTNGTACTTGGAAGCATTATCATGCCTATNAGCGACAAAAGAAAAAGAGTCCAAAATTCTCCTCTTGATGTTATGCCTTCGTCAAATAATGAAATACTACAAAGACATAATGATAGCGCTGCGATCAACATCACCAACTTAAAAAATAGTGAATAATGGTCCACCGATATTATATTCNNTAAAGCAAGGCTTGAAATCTCCGTAGACCCAAAGAGACCGAGATACATCAGTAGCACGGAAAGAGCTGAAATTCCAACTCCAAATGTTGCAATAGTCGGACCAATATTTTGCTTGTTAGTAAACATATCAGTAAANAAAATAACGAAGGCAAATAACAATAAAGTTATCTCTGGCAATAATAATAAAATTTCACTCAATAAAATCATCTTGAAAAAATCTCACTTATTCCTAGGTTTAACGTATCAGTTAATACTGATGGGTAAACACCAACTATAACAATTGACGCCGTGAGCAATATTACCGCTAACAACTCCATAGAGTTCAAATCANTTAGAGAATCAAAATGGGAAGATACAGGACTATCAGCGGTTGGCTTGGATCCAAAATATGTCCTCTGGATCATCCAAAGGGTGTAACCTGCAGCTAGCACAACACCAAAAACTGATGCGGCAGTTGCTACAGCCCAAACTCCTCCCAGTTTAAAAGATCCAACAAAAATCATTAGTTCCGCTACAAATCCACTCAANCCAGGCAGTCCCAAACTAGCGAAACCNGTTATAATAAAAAATGTNGCCATTAAAGGCATTTTGTTNGCAAGCCCTCCTAAATGAGGAATATGNCGTGTATGAGTTCTTTCATATGTAAGACCTACTAACAAAAAAGCTAGTCCTGTGATTGTCCCGTGAGTAAATAGCTGCAATGCAGTCCCGCCCAAACCTTCAGTTGATCCAAATTCAGAAAAAGCGGCAAAAGATGAGAGTCCTAAAATTACGTACCCCATGTGACTTACACTACTGAACGCGATTAATCTTTTTAGGTCAGTTTGTTGAATAGTTAATAAAGCACCGTAAATAACACTAAATGCACCTAAAATAGCGAAGGTTGGAGCATATTTAGTAAGTATTGAAGGATCAATCGAATTAAATAAATCTACATTAATTCTTAATAGTCCATAACCTCCCATTTTAAGTAAAACTCCGGCTAACATTATGCTGACAGCTGTAGGAGCATCTGTATGAGCATCAGGTAACCAGCTATGAAATGGAAAAAGCGGCAACTTTATAGAAAACGAAATAAAAAATAAGAAAAACACAAAAGTTAAAGGTAACACTGAAATAAATGGAGAATTCGCTATTCCAACCAAATTCAACTCACTCACATCAAACATTACGAAAGATCCTGCAGAAAAATAAATTGCTAGTATACCTACGAGTAATAAAGCACCAGACGTCAGAGTAAACAAAAGGAACTTCATTGCTGAGTAATGTTTTCGACCTGAGCCCCAAATAGAAATCAAAAAATACATTGGAATTAATTCAGCTTCCCAAAAAACAAAAAATAATAATAAATCAAGGGATGCAAATACTCCAGTTACGGCCCCTTGCAGGACTAGAAGCCACATNTAATATTCTCTTTCCCTAAGAGAGATCTTAAGNGATGCTATTACTGAACAAAATCCTAGAATACCAGTCAACATAATGAGTGGTGCGCTCAAACCGTCGACACCAACTAAGTACTGCGCACTAAAACTTTCAAAAGGAATCCAAGAATCAAAGTAATCTATAAACTGAAAACCACCGAGATCTCTATCATAAATTATAAAAAGAAAGATAGAAGCTAGCATTGTTATCAAAGACACACTTAAAGCAATCGGTTTAACTAATTTTTTTAGAATTGAATTACCTGATACAACACCTATTAATATTCCTGAAATGATCGGGAAAAATATTAAGAAAGATACTAGGCCCATTTTTTAACGACCCACCAATACCCAGATCATATAACCCACTATCACTAAAAATAATCCAGTTACAAAAGTTAAACTTTGAAGTTGCAATTGACCATTCTGAGTTATAGCAAATCTATTAGAAATCCATCTTAATGAGTATGATAAGTAATGATTCACTTTATCCACTCCACGCCTTTCAACGATATCCAAGATCTTAATAAATTTCGAGTAAAACAAATTTTCGACAATTAAATTTTCATAGAGATAATCAAGATAATATTTTTTCTCTAAAATTACTCTTAGAGATTGCAAATTTATTTTAAACTTCTGATGATTTATAACTGCAAAAAACACTCCAAACAGACCTAATAACGTGGAACCAATGGCTAATAAAAAGTTGAACTTAACTTCGTGGGCATAATAAACAGGAAAGACCAATTTATTGTGATCTAAAAACGACATGAAAGCGTGTTTTTCAATAAACCCTAAATCAAAAGGAGAACTAAGAATAAAGCCAATTAAAATCGATGGAATTGCGAATGATATCATAGGAATTACCATCATTGGAGGACTCTCTTGAGGAGATTTTTCTTTTTCACCTGATCCTCCTCCTTTATAGTCCCCAAAAAATGTCATTATCATCATTCTTGTCATGTAAAATGCGGTTAAAACCACACCGACTAAGCCAACAATAAATAATAAGGAATTTGAGGTCAGCACACCAAGTAAAATTTCATCTTTACTCCAAAAGCCAGAGAAAGGGAATATGCCCACCAAGCTCACTGACGCTATAACCATAGTCCAAAAAGTGCCTCGCATTCTATATCTCAGCCCTCCCATTTTAGTCATATCGAAAGAATTTACAGCATGACTTACAGAACCAGCGCCTAGAAATAATAGTGCTTTAAACCAAGCGTGAGTAAATAAGTGAAAAAATGCAGCACTATAAGCACCAACTCCAAGAGCTAAAAACATATAACCAAGCTGACTAATAGATGAGTAAGCAAGTACTCTCTTTATATCATTGCTCACCAAAGCCATAGTTGCAGCAAAAATCAAGGTAAACGCCCCTACAAAAGCAACTGTAGTACTCACTAGTTCAACAGCACTTATAAGAGGAAACATGCGACCAATAAGAAAAACCCCAGCTGTAACCATAGTTGCAGAATGAAGAAGAGCGGACACAGGAGTGGGACCTTCCATAGCATCTGGAAGCCAATTATGCAAAGGAAATTGAGCAGATTTACCTATAGCTCCTGCCACCATAAGTAATCCAATTATAGTCAACATTTCATTAGAAAAAACTCCGCTCTGTATGCCAAGGTATAGCTGGGTAATATCTAAGTATTGTGATCCGTGTCTAGCCACGAAAAGAATAGCCAAAATTAATCCAAAGTCTCCAATTCGTGTCATAAGAAAAGCCTTTTTTGCAGCTTTAATAGCACTTTGTTTCGTGAACCAGAAACCTATCAAAAGATAAGAAGTTACACCGACTAATTCCCAGAAAATAAAAAGTTGTACAAGATTTTTGGAAAATACTAAACCTAACATTGACGCTGTAAAAAGAGCCATGTAAGTAAAATATCGTGCGTACCCTTCATCATGATCCATATATGCAAGTGAATAGATCTGAATAAAAAAGCTTATCCCGGTGACCACAGATATCATTACTAAAGTCAGCTGGTCCAACATAACTCCCATGGTAATTTCGAAAACTCCAAAAGACATCCATTGAAACGATCCACTCTGATGATCAAGCTGAACATCAAGGCCTCTGAAAACGAGAAACAAAGTTAGCAAAAAAGATACCCCGATTGCAGCAGAATTCAAAATTCCCGAAGTTTTATAAAACCTATTGGGTACCAGAGTAAAAAATATCCCGTTGATTAAGAAAACTCCTAAGGGAAGACAAAATATAATCCAGACTATTTCATTGGGCGTCATTACAACTTCCTCAAAATCTCATCAGCAACATGTTCTCGACCCTTAGGAACAAGAAGCTTAAATTCAGATTTCTCAGTCCAATCCAATATATTTCCAACAGGTAATATTTTCGCTGGAAGACCTTCACCTTCAAGCATTGATTTCCACATTTCTGCTGACAACAGATTTTTAGTTTTTCTATAATCTGCCCACATTAAAACTCCCTAACGTCCACAGAATTTGTCAGTTCAATACTGCTTTTTTCTCGATATAAAGCTATGACCAGCGAAAGTGCCAATGCTGCTTCAGCTGCACCTATAGCTATTATGAATATAGCCATTATATGTCCTGAAAGAACTCGAGATGCAGACTCTACTCCCAAAAAGCCTCCCGGAGCAAATCGTGAAAAAGCAACAAAAGAAAGTGCAACTGAATTGAACATCAATTCAAGGCTCATTATAACAATCACAGCACTTTTCTTAGTCAAAGTACCGAAAAGGCCAATAAGAAAAACTAGAGCAGAAAGAATTAAAATATTACTTAGTGTCACTCTTAATCCTTACCCTGAGTAGTGCCAATGCACCCAATAACGCTGCTAAAAGAATTACTCCAGATAATTGGAAGGCTATCATAAAGTCGGCAGTTATAAGCTTACCAAGCCAATTCGTACTTTCTATTAACAATGCTGGTTGATTTAAGCAATTCTCAGTTAGTCCACAAGGATCATTTAAAATATTATTACTATACTCATCCCACTTAAAACTAAGTATGAAAAATACCATCAGCACTCCAGAAATTAAAATGATAGGAATAGTGGCTAGTAAAAATATGTTGCTCTCAGTACTCTTCTCAATATCTTTAACCAACATCACTGACAATGCAATCAATACTGAAACGGCACCAACATAAACAAGTATTTGAATTACTCCTATAAATTCTGCACTCATTAAGAAATACAACGCTGCAAAGCACAGCATCGAAAACGCCAAAAACACTGCTGATCGATATACGTTTTTTGAGATCAGTACAAATACAACAGAAACTAATAAGAGCGCTGAAACAAGGTAAAAAACCTCATCTATGAACATTAAAATTACCTTTCATTAACCCATCTCTCTGTCAGATCTTCATCAGATGGTTGTTCATGTCTTCCAATGTCGTGCCAATCTTTTATCTCTGCATTTTTTTCTCTTGGTTTGTATTTTTTGTCCTCCATTTGAGGTCTAAACCAAGTACTAGGAGTTTTCTCTGCTTTCCGTAAATCATCAACAGGTATGACTAGTCCTTCTCTTTTTTCATGAGCTCTTTCAAACCCGCTTCCCATATGCAGTGCGTCAAAAGGGCAAGCTTCAACACATAAACCACAAAACATGCATCTTCCTATATCTATATCAAACACATCTATATCGTAGGATGTTCCTTCTTGTTCATCTCTACTGCCAGATTTAGTTTCAATTTTTATAATTCCAAGCGGGCAATATTTAGCACAACTTGCACAGCCTGTACAACGATCCTCAAACCAATTAAAATCTTGGCCTCGGAAGCGTGGAGCTTGAGTAGGGTATTCAGCAACCTCGTGTTGGCCGAGAAGAGCCTTCATAAATTCTTTTGGTTGATTTCTCATAAATGAGATCGGAGATTGTTTGTGATAGTTCAAAGCTTTAAATAATCCAATTCTCTTACTAGGATATTGAATAGTAAAAACTGGTCCGATTAAATTCTTCAACGTTATAAACAATCCTTTTAAAAGTCCAAATCCAAACATTCTAATCTAACCCATATACTACTTTTCTTTTTTTCATTTTATTTCCAGACAAATCTGGGCTCAACAATCTACCAAATATATATATAGACAACACAAAAACAATCCAGTTGATCCCTGTCATCAACAATAATTGTAAGCCAGTTGGATCAGGCCATATTGCAATCATCATAGCAAGAATTAAAATATTCAAAAGGCTCAATTCAAATAAGCCTTTCCAAGCCAAAGCCATAATTTGGTCTATTCTCAGCCTAGGAAATGTAGCTCTAAACCAAATAAATATGGCTATTACGCCAATCCATTTCAATACGAACCACAATTCAGGTGGTAGAAATCCTGGTCCTCGCCATCCAGAAAAATAAAATACTACTATCACTGCAGATGAAGCTATAGTAGCCATAAATTCTCCTAGGTAAAATAACCCAAACTTCATGCTACTATAATCTGTCATGTAGCCTGCAACAAGTTCAGATTCAGCTTCGGTTATATCAAATGGGCTCCTATTAAGTTCAGCAGTAGAAGCTATCAAGAAAGTTATAAAACCTAAAGGCTGAAACAATGCATTAGGGATTGTTTGATTACTAACTACCTCACTTAAAGACAAGGATCCAGCTACTAATACTACGCCAGCAGCAGCTATACCCATCGGGATTTCGTAACTTAAAAGCATAGCCACAGCTCTAATTCCTCCAATAATAGCGAACCTATTTCCTGATGCCCATCCAGCCATTAGAACTGACAAACTGTTTATAGAAGTAATCGCTAGAACAAATACAACTCCTACGCTAATGTCTGTTAAAAATGATCTCGCACTATAAGGTATAATCGGGAAGATCATAAAAACAGGTACCACCATCAATATAGGTGCTAAGACATAAATAAATTTGTCAGATAAAGTTGGCTCAATATCTTCTTTAAACATCACTTTGATGGCATCAGCAAAAGGGGTAAATAAACCCAATGGACCCCATCGATTAGGTCCAAGTCTAGCTTGAAATTTCCCTATCAGTCTTCTCTCACCCCAAATTAATACCAAAACTCCTATTAAAGCAGCATTTACAAAAGCAAAAATCCAAAAAAAAGCAGTTATACCAAATGCAATCCAATCTAATCTTGCTCCGATGAAAGAAAAATTAATGATTCTTATTGGGTCACAGCTTAAATCAGTAGATAGGTGGCAGTATACAAACTCAAACAAAAAACTATCTCTTATTGGTCCCATTTATCTATCAACCTCTCCCATATTCACATCAATTGATCCAAAAGTTACAAATAGGTCAGCTATTTTATACCCAATTACCATGTCTCTTAAAAGAGTAAGGTTTATTAAAGAAGGTGCTCTAACATGACATCTAAAAGGAGCAATACCTCCATCACTAACCAAATAAAAACCTAGCTCTCCTTTAGGCGCCTCTATAGGTACATATGACTCTCCGTTCGGTGGTCTCACAAGAAACGGTACTTCTTTAGGTATTACAGGACCCGGCTCTATCATATCTATACACTGCTCAATTATTTTCAAGCTTTCTCTAATCTCATTAATTCTTACTAAATATCTGTCATTATTATCACCCACTGTTCCCATAGGGCGTCGAAATGAGACCTGGCTATAGAAATCATAAGGATTTCTGTGCCTTAAGTCCCAATCCACTCCTGAAGCTCTCAGCATTGGGCCAGTAATAGATGCATTAATCGCTTGTTCCTTAGTGACAGTAGCTACATTTTGAGTTCTGACTAAAACAATTTCATTTCCTGTCAATAAGTTTTCAATATCGTCTATTCGACCAGGCATTTCATCTAGAAATCTGTTCAAGGATGGCCAAAATTCATCGGGAGCATCCATAAAAACACCGCCAGGTCTCAAGTAACTATTCGTTATCCTCGCTCCACACATCATTTCAAATAATTCCAATATTTTTTCTCTCTCGCGCAAAAGATAAAGAAGAGGAGTGTGCCAAGCCCCTAAATCATTGATCAAAAAACCAGTTGCGACCGAATGGGCAGCTATTCTCTGTAATTCAGCAGCAATCATTCTTAACCATACGCCTCTATCAGAAGGTGTTATATTACTTAATTTTTCAACAGAAAGGATATATGCCTGGTTGTTAGTCATTGATGCCGTATAATCCATTCTGTCTGTTAAAGTGACAACTTGAACATAAGTTCTCTCCTCTGCTAATTTCTCAGAACCACGGTGAAGATATCCAATTACAGGTTCTGCATCTACAATTGTTTCTCCGTCAAAAGTTACTCTCATCCTAAAAACACCATGAGTGCTTGGATGAATAGGCCCTATGTTCATTGTTACCAGCTCTGAAGTCATATCAACTCACAAAATCTTTCCTTAAAGGGTGTCCTTCAAAATTTTCCCAAAGAAGGAGTCTTTTCATATTAGGATGACCTGTGAAGAGTATTCCCATCAGATCATATATTTCTCTCTCTTGTAATTCAGCTCCACGCCAGACAGAGCAAACACTACTTACAGTAGGATTATCGCGACCTTCCCCGCATCGTATCTTTATAACTGCAGTTTCATTTTGAGTTATAGAAGTTAAGCGATATACAACACAAAAATGATCGATAAAATCAACAGACGTGACAGAATTAAGTAGATCAAATTTTTTTGAGTCCTTCAAAAACGTAAAGATTTTTATACATTCCGATTCATTATTTTGAATATATATGAAATCTTCTCCAGCAGATTCAATGGAAGANTTGAATTCACCTTTCAAAAGATTTTCTATTTCTTTTCCTGAAAGAGCTTTAGACATCATTGCCAGCCGATTTTCCCTTTATGGAATATCTTTTTATTTTTTCATGTAATTGCATCAATCCGTACAGTAAGGCATCAGGTCTAGGTGGACATCCAGGTACATAAATATCNACTGGAACTATTTTATTAACACCCGGTACTACTGAGTAAGAATCNTAATAAGGACCACCGCTAGTTGCGCATACCCCCATACTTATGACCCATTTAGGATCAGACATTTGGTCATACATAGTCCTTATTGCTGGAGCCATTTTCCAAGTCACAGTGCCAGCAACAATCATCAAATCAGCTTGNCTAGGTGATGCAGAAAATCGTTCTGCACCAAATCTAGCTAAATCGAATCTGGAAGCTGCCGATGCAATCATTTCAAAAGCNCAGCACGCTAATCCAAATTGAGCAGGGAATATAGAAGATTTCCTTGCCCAATTAAGTAAGAAGTCAATTGAAGTTACAAATGCTGACTTTTTTAAGTCAGCATTTGAGGTTAGATCATCTGATGGTAGCTCTTGAGTATTATTGATTTTCATATTATTTATGACAGTACCTTCTTCAAGATCCAAATCTGAAGTCGTAGAATACAGCGGTAAATTCAACTCTCTGTCGTCTTTTATTCCCACTCTAAATCACCTTTCTTCCAAGCATAAACATATCCGGTTGTGACTATCACCAAGAAGGACAGCATAGATAAAAAGAACATAATCCCAAATTCTTTGCTCCAGATGCCGTACTTTGATGCCCAAGGAAACAAGAATATAGTTTCAACATCAAAAATTACGAATAGCAAAGCGTAGAAATAGTATTTTATATTGAAACCCTGCCACCTCTCAGTTTCGGGCTTCATCCCACACTCATACATACTTTTTTTNAATTCAGATGGATTACTTGGCCTCACNTTTATNANAGTTGCCAATCTTGAAATTATAATCATGCCAATAGGGACTAAAGTAGCAACAAGTAAATAAAAACCGATTATTGCATAATGATGAAAATAATCAGCTAGCAAATATACCCCCCCGAGATAGCTTTTTTATACGGTCTTTATTATAACCCGTTAGGCGAATTTAAAAAACAATCACNCCTCTCCCGTCTTCTCCTTTTTCAATATCCTCAAAAGCTTCATTTATCTGCTCTAAGCTAAACGTTTCTCGGATTAAACCCTCGATATCTAATTTCCCAGNAACGTACAAGTCTACGATCTTNCTCATNGTGTCTATGGGAGATCCATATCCATAATAACTTCCAATGATTTTTTTCTCATTCCTAACGAAATCGACCATATCTAAATTCATATTTGTATCTGAAGGAGCTATACCTACAAGTACNCCTGTACCCCGTTTACCTAGAGACTTAAAAACTTGATCCATGATTAAAGGACTGCCAAATGAATCGAATGCGTAGTCAACGCCTCCACCGGTTATCTCTATTATCTTTTCGACAGAATCTTCAGCTNTTGCATTNATNACATCAGTAGCGCCAAATTTATATGCAAATTCCAACTTATGATCATGGATATCTACTGCAATAATCTTTTTACTATTCAGTGTGCTGGCTCCTTGTATTATGTTCAATCCAACTCCTCCACACCCAAATACCGCAACAGTAGATTCGGAATTGACTTCATCCAAATTTACAATTCCTCCAAACCCAGTCGTTACGCAACACCCTATAAGAGCTGCTACCGTCATAGGCACCTCTTCTGGAATGATAAGTAGAGAACTAGCAGGAACAATTTGTTTTTCAGCAAAACCACCTAATTTATGCATNTGATAAATTTCTTGGGCATCTGAATCCTTTAATCGTAAAGTTCCGTCAAATTGCCTGTGNGTATCTTGAAAATGTTTCGTNCAATGATTTCCTAATCCTGAAATACAATATTTACAACTTCCACACGATGAAACAAAACTCATTATGCANCTATCGCCTAGCTTAACGTTATGGACATTTTTTCCAATTTTTTCCACTACTCCTGCTGACTCATGGCCAAGAACTATTGGCGTTGGATATGGTATTTGACCGTGGATAACATGATGATCACTTGCACATACGCCTGCAGCTTCCATTCTTATCAAAACCTCTCCCTCTTTAGGATCGTCAATACTTAAGTCCTTTATCTCTAAAGATTTTCCGATTTCATATAGAACAGCAGCTTTCAATTAAACCTCCCTAAAAAGATATGTTTTATTGTAAAATACTTGCATAACATAATTAAGTTTATAATCAATTTCCATATTTTATGAAATATCCAAGAACTAATCTAAGAAACATTGAACGNGATGATGTAAAACGCATTATAGAATGGATTGAAGACGATGAAATTTCCGATATGTGGTTTGGAAGATACTCATACGGAGATGTCGCCCACTTAGGCTATAATCCTAAAAAGATTCTCAATGCATCTCAAGATGAGTGGGATAGAGTATTCAATGACGAGAATCCAGATCCACATAGAGTCTTCTTCTCAGTTTTTTCTGAGGCATCCGAAGAACATATTGGAGAATCACAACTCTTTATCGACGAAGCTTTGGGTGATGCCCAGCTATCCGTGATAATAGGAAGAAAGGATCTATGGCACAAGGGTTATGGATCTTCAACAGTAATAAGTTTAATGTATCACGCATTTAATGATCTAGATTTATATAGAATATGGGTAGATATTCCTGAGTACAATACACATGCAAGAAATATGTTTGACAGCTTGGGATTTAATCACGAAGGCACACTAAGACAAAGTAGACCACATCATGGGTCTAGACAAAATTCTGNAATAATGGGAATGCTCAGAAGTGAATTCTCAAATATTTATGGTGAAAATATCGAGGAGTTATTTAGTTAGNTGCTAACTATTCAAGCTATCCAGATACTTAAAAGCTGAACCGGTATTAAGCAAAAGTACCGTATCATCAGACTCGATGACACCATCATTTACAAGGGATTCAGTCGCTGACACTATTGCTCCTCCTTCCGGTGCACAGAAAATCCCTTCTAGATTTGCCATTTTTTTTACCCCTTCTATCATTTGCTCATCACTAATTTTTATNCCTGTGCCATTACTNTCTTTTATTGCGTCAATTATTAAATAGTCGCCGATAGCCACTGGGACTCTCATACCAGCTGCTATGCTTTTTGGAGATAAGAATTCTTTAGCATGCCTTTCTCCAGCGAAATAAGCATCAACAACAGGACTNCAACCTGTAGCTTGNACGCATATCATTTTAGGGAGATTTGAGTCAATCATTCCTGCATCTTGTAACTCTTGGAAAGCTTTCCATATACCTATGATTCCAGTTCCACCTCCTGTTGGATAAACTATATAATCAGGTAAGTTCCAGTTGCATTGTTCGGCAATTTCATACCCCATGGTTTTCTTTCCTTCAACCCTATACGGTTCTTTCAATGTCGATACATCAAAAAGATCCTTTTCTTTTGAAAGTTCAGCTGATTTTCTACCTGCATCATTTATAAATCCATTGACCAATTCAAGGTGAGCTCCGTGGTAGAAAGTCTCAAGTTTGTTTGCATTAGGAGCATCTTCTGGCATAAATACATAGGCTTCTGCACCTGCTTTTGCACAATAAGCAGCTAAGGCGCCTCCAGCATTCCCTGCAGATGGTATAGAAAATTTCCTTATCCCAAATTCTTTAGCTTTAGAAACAGCCGATGATATTCCTCTGGCTTTAAAAGATGCCGTAGGATTCAAGCTCTCATCTTTTATAAGCAGGTTTTTTATTCCGAGATGATGGGCAAGACGTTCAGACTTTAAAACAGGGGTGAATCCCTCCCCTAATGAAACTATATTATTATCATCCTTCACTGGCATAAATTCCTTATATCTCCACATATTAGGATCTCTATGCTTTAAAGAATCAAAAATCTTACGGGTCTCTTTCTCTTCTATGCGATACCTAGGGAATAATACTTTTTCACATCCATTCTTTGGACACAATCTAACGATCTCATCAGATGAAATCACATTCCCGCAATATGTACACTCCAAATGAGACAATAATGAACCTGTATCAGACAATTCTCACCTCACAATTAAAATAATTTTGAAGGATTTCTTCAAATCTGCATCTAACTTGTTGAATGGAAATCATTTGACTAGTCTCTTTTTGCATAGAAGTAGTTCTGCTCCCAGGTAAACCGCACGGAATAATATAGTTAAATAGATCTAAATTATTATTAACATTTAAAGCAAATCCATGAAGGGTTACTCCATTGCTTACTCTTAAGCCTATAGCTGCGATTTTACTGCATTCTTCTTTTGATTCAGTCCAAACGCCTGTTTTTCCTTTTATAGAACGAGACTTGATTCCGAAATACTTGAGAACATCTATAATGCAATTCTCTAAAATTCTAACGAAATCTACGGGTTTTAAGTCAAATCTCCTTAGTGAAATTATGAAATAAGCTATAAGCTGCCCTTTGTTATGAACGGTGACTTGTCCTCCTCTATCTGTTTCTTCTAGAGAGACCCCCTGTTTCAATAAATCTGCGTCACTTGCCAAGATCTCGTCCCGTTTACCACGAGAGCCTATCGTAATGACTTTTTCGTGCTCCAAAAAAAGTACTTGGCCCTGATATGGGTGATTGCCAACTCTTTTATGACTCTTGGATTGGATTTCTAATCCTTCTTTATAGCTAGTTAACCCTATATCTTGAATTAAAAGCGCTTTCTTTTTAGTTTTCTGTTCCAAAGTTGACATAAATTTATTTTTAAATAAATTAAGTTAGCAGATGTTAAACAGAATTATACATTACATTACTCTAGTGCCTCTTTTTGCATTCTTATTCTTTGGGTGCGGTACTACTGTAGAAGAATCAGACGGAGGACTGGATATGACAGAAGAATCAGACGGAGGACTGGATATGACAAAAGAATATTACGCTTTTATCAAATTGGAAGACGGATCCGGCAGTGAAATGGGAACAGTAAAAATACTACTTCATGCCGACAAAGCACCAAAAACTGTAAAAAACTTCGTAGATCTTAGCAAAGATGGATTCTATGATGACGTAATATTCCACAGGGTAATTCCAGGCTTTATGGCTCAAAGCGGAGACCCTACCGGCACTGGATCAGGTGGACCTGGTTACACATTTGAAGACGAATTCCATCCTGAATTAACACATGATTCAGGTGGTATGCTTTCTATGGCAAATAGAGGTCCTAACACTAACGGTAGCCAATTCTTTATAACTTATGCCCCAACCCCGCATCTTGATAATGCACACGCAATTTTTGGAAAAGTTATGGAGGGAATGGAGTTAATAGAGAAAATTCCGGCAAGAGACCCATCAATGATCAATTCTCCTGCAGTAAAAATAAAAGGAATAGAGATTAGGGAGAACTAGACCAGTTCACTAGCTGGTACCCCTTTAACAGGAAATTCGAGTTGTTTCTCGTTGCTATTAATGAAGAACAGTTTGCCGTGAAATCCTACAGAAGATTCAGACTCGATAACTTTTGATTTCGTAACGGGTTTACTGTTTATTCGAATGGTGTCGCCTAAATTGTTTTCAACTTCTACTAATATATATCCTCCAAAAAATTTTAAACTAATTCCATTAAGTCCACACGGCTCCAACTCTCTAGAAGACAATTTATTTTTTGACAGTATTTTTTTTATGAAGTTTCTTTTTAAGTCATTGAAATCAATAATAAAATTTCGTTTAGAGTCAAGTACAAATCCGTGAGGTGATGCCTGCTTATGCCACATAATTCCGAAGTAAAGCGCCAAAGCAACAACTATAATTAATAACATAGATCCTGCAAGGTTTAATATTCCAATTCCAATTTGTTCAACTGATTTATATACAGTTACTTTTTGTTGAGGTGANACATACGATATATCGAGAAATTCCATNTCAATACTAGCTAATATCTGGAAGCTTTCAACTAACTCATTTTCTGAAACAATGAAAAATTCGTAATCAAGACTCTGGTCAGGTTTATTCTTAGGTATAATGACTATGTCTTCATTTNCACCTTTTAGATTGAATATAGATACTTTAAGATCATCTGNGGTAACCTCAAACGGAACATCGCCAACTTCAGTTTTTAAAAATCCAATTACGTTACTAAGTTCTTCATTTGCAACAAAATCAATATCAGAGATTAATGTTAAGTCTGGAAATTGTAGCGTTGTAAAGCTAAATTCAACTGGATAAACAAGAGGACTATCCTTCCAACCAACGTTTACACGCGCCCTATGTTCTCCCAAGCTAGCTCCTGTTGAAATTAAGGATGTAAAAATTCCATCTCCTGCTACTTTGTCCCCTTCATAGCCATCATCTGTCATCTCATATTTTTGCTTAACNCCNTTGTTCCACCATACTTCTAGTTCGGTCTTCATGAAGTCTGTCAAATCTTCTCTTTCNTTATTTATAACTCTAATCTCTACAGGAACTACAGAAGATCCAGGAAGAACATCTGAGCTTACCATTTCTACAACTGTTAGTTCTTCATTAGTATCCGCCTTAACCGTNACGCCAGTTAATGAAATAATAGATANTCCAACTATTAAAGAAAAACATATATTTATAAATTTCATATCAAATAACCACAAAACAAAAAAATTTGTTGAGTTAAGAATATACTGTCCTCAGACAGGTTTTCTATAGTTTAAGGTTCAAAAATTCTTATTTTTCGACTAAACTGAATTCCATCGAGGTTTTAATATGAAAATTACCGGCCTAAAAACGCATCTATATGAAACAAAAAATAAGAGAGTAGTTGGTGATGCAAATTCTCCCGCTGGAAGAAGACTTCAGTCCGGCTTATTAATCGAAATAGAAACTGACGAAGGTCTAACAGGTTATTCTTCAGCAGGTGCTGGTGCAAAGCCTCAAATTGAGTCAATGTTTAATAGAGCTCTTAAGGGAAAAGACCCAAGAAATGTTACCGGTATCACTAAGCAGATGATTGATTACGCTTTCAAAGGTGGTCATGGAGGCATAGTAAATGAAGCAATTGCGTGTCTAGATATTGGACTTTGGGATCTAAAGGCCAAGGCAAATAATGAGCCATTGTGGAAAACGTTAGGAGGACTAACTCCTAAAGCCAGAGCTTATGCCAGCGGATTAGATATACCTATGACTGATGAAAATCTTAAAAAATGGTATGAGAAGATGGCAAGTTGGGGCTTTGACGGAGGCAAACTCAAGATTGGGCTAAACCAAGATGATGATATTAGAAGAATAGGAATCATGAAGGATGCACTTTCCGTAAACAGCAAACATCCTCTGATAATGATCGATTCTAATGAGTACTGGTCCCCCAAACAGGCAATTAGATTTATTTCAGAAATAGAAGAAACATTTGACCTTACTTGGGCAGAAGAGCCAGCCAGAAGGTGGGATTTTATCGGTCTAAAAAAAGTATCAGACGGAATTAAAACTGCTGTTTGCGCTGGAGAAAACTTGAAAACTCTTGGTGATTTTTTACCTTATTTTCATTATAAATCTGCAGACGTTATTCAAGTAAGCTCGGGAATAGGTGGAGTTACGGTTGCAATGAGACTGGCTGATGCGGCATATGGATTTGAACTTCCAATTACACTTGGAGGATCCTTCGGTCACATACACGCTCATATGGCAACAGCTATTCCAAATTTTATGATAATGGAAATTACTCAAGAAGAACCTGATCCTTGCATTAGTTGGGATGTGACTTTTGAAGGCGGCTACGCGATTCCAGGGAATAAACCAGGAATTGGAGTAGAGATTAATAGAGACGCTCTTGAAAATCTAAGAGTAGATAAGACTTCTCCGCATACTCAATCGAGTCCCTTTGGAAGAAGGTCTGGTGCAGGACTTTACCAAGATCCTCCTAGCACAGAAGAAAGAGCAAATGCAAAAAAGTTGAACTCATGAAAATCACAGACTTTAAAATAACCAAATGGGAAGGAAAGGCTGAAAGAGCCATAGGAGATGCTAATGGTCCCTATGGAAGTGACAGTATGTCTGGGTCACTGCTAGAAATTTTTACCGACGAGAACATTACCGGCTATTCTCTCCACGGAGGAGGTTACGTAGAAAATCTTTTTCCTATCATAGAAGGTCAAGATCCCAGAAGTGTTTTGGGGTTGTGGAAGCAGATGAACGACTATGTATTCAAGGGTGGCAATGAAGGTGAAAGATGTGCTGGAATCTCATCCATTGACCTAGCGTTATGGGATCTAAAAGCAAAGATCGCTGATCAGCCTCTTTGGAAACTACTCGGAGCATCAACGAACAGGGTAAAGGCTTATGCTTCAGGAATTGACCTGAATTTAACCGACGAAGAAATTCATAAATTCTATTCAAGAATGGCTGGATTAGGAATAGATGCAGGGAAGCTTAAAGTGGGACTAGATCTTGATTCGGATGAAAAAAGGCTTCAAATTGTTAAAGATGCCCTATCTAAAGTCAACAACAGGCCTCTTTTATGTATAGATTCAAATGAATATTGGTCACCAAAACAAGCCATAAGGTATATAAGAAGGCTAGAAGAAAAATTTGATATTACTTGGGCTGAAGAGCCGGCCAGAAGATGGGATTATAACGGTCTAAAAAAAGTTTCTGACAATATAAAAGCTGCAGTAGCAACAGGCGAGAACATAAATGATCTAGCAGAATTTATGCCCTTAATAGATAACGGAGCGGTAGATATAGTTGAAGTCGGAATGGGCACAACTGGATTAACTGGTGCCATGAAAGTTGCCAATATGGCTTTTGCATACGAGCTTCCCGTAGCGATGATGAACTGCCCTGGGAATACAATGGCTCATCTAGCTACATCACTGCCAAATCATTTCATGATGGAGGTAGTGGATAATGGAAGAGAATTATTTTTTGACACGGATCATAACATTGAAAACGGTGACATTGTGCTCGGAGATTCTCCTGGACTTGGAATAACTGTTGATTTTGAGAAATTGAAGAAATTATCCGTAGAAACTCATTCAGTCCTTAAGGATAAAATTATTCCATTCCCTAGAAGAGAAGGGGCAGGATTGATTATAAAACCTCCTGAAAAAGATTGATTTCATGTTCAGTTTAAAAGGCAAAGTCTGCTTAGTAACAGGAGGAAGTAGAGGTCTCGGTGAATCAATGGCCCTAACATTTGCAAAGTCAGGGGCAGATGCCGTAGCGATCACATATAACACTGATGAAAATAAGGCAATTGAGGTTTGCAAGCAGATTGAAACTTTTGGCTCCACTTCTATGGCCATTCAAATGGAAGCTTCCAAAATTGAATCAATAAAAAGTACTGTGAAATCAGTCGAAGATGAGTTTTCAAAAATAGATGTCTTGGTCAACAATGCAGGGATAAACAGGCAGTCGAAGATGGAGGATGTTACTGAAAAAGACTGGGATGACATAATGGCTGTGAATTTGAAAGGTCCTTATTTCTGTGCAAGAGAGGTGTTCTCAATTATGAAAAAAAACGGAGGCGGAAGAATCATTAATATAGGTTCTGTTTCTGGTCTTTACGGAGGACCGACGACTCCGCATTATGCTGCATCGAAAGCTGCACTTCATTCTGTCACTCAGAACCTAGCAAGGTACGGAGCTGAACACAATATTTTTGTTAATAGTATTTCCCCTGGAATAATCGAAACGGATCTAACTAGAGAGGAACTAAAGTCTGGAGGTGGAGGGAAAGTCGTTGAATTAACTCTCTTAAAAAGACCAGGAGTAGAAATGGATGTTTCTTCAATAGCACTAATGCTTGCTTCAAACGACCAAAATTATTTAACTGGCCAGATTATTTCTCCAAATGGAGGGTCTTACTTTACAGTTTAAAAAGAGGTGACTTATGAAAATAACTGAGATAAAAAAATACCCCTTAGCCTACGAAGGAAGAGAATCCCTTTTTATAGAGGTGCTTACTGATAATGGTTTAAAAGGGTTAGGTGAAGTCGGAGTTGCTAAAATGGGGAATGCAGTAATTGCAGCGATTGAACATCTTGAGCAAAGACTTATCGGCGAAGATCCGTGGGAATCAGAAAAACTCTGGCAGATAATGTTTAGAGGGAACTTTTTTCCGCCAGGAGTAATTTATTCTTCAGCCATAAGTGCAATCGATATTGCATTGTGGGATCTTAAGGGTAAATCAGTAAATCTTCCCTTGTACAAATTNCTTGGTGGTCCAGTAAGAAATAAGGTTGTTTGTTATCCTCATACTCAAGGATCTACTACTCAAGAACTTGTAGATAATTCCAAAAGAGCTGTTGAAGAAGGTTGGAAATTTGTTAGATGGGGGCAACCCGAAACTCACGGTGTTCTTGAAGAGGCCGAACTTTCAGAACAAATGCCTGGTAAATTAGAACCAATAGAATCTGTGAGACTAGCTACAGAACAAATGGCTCTTGTTAGAGAAGCTGTGGGAGATGAAATCGGATTACTATTGGACGTTCACACCAGACTAGATACTGCTCACGTAATTGATTTATGTGACAGAGTGAAAGAATTCAAACCTTTCTTTATTGAAGATCCTCTTAGATCAGAAAGTCCTCACGCATATAGAAATCTTTCAAAGCACGTATCGCTTCCAATTGCNGCAGGNGAACAATGGTCGAGTAAATGGCAGTTCAGGCAAGTAATTGAGGAAGACCTAATCAATTACGCNAGAATAGATTTGTGTATTGTAGGTGGAATTACTGAAGCTAAAAAGATAACAAATTGGGCAGAAACTCACTACATAGATATAGTGCCTCACAATCCTTTAGGAGCTGTAAGTGCTGCTGCTTGTGTTTCTTTATGTATGGCTTCTACAAATGTTGGAGTTCAAGAAATGCCTAGAAGGCCAGGAACTGATTCAAATGATCTATTCCCGGTTCAAATTTCATGGGAAGATGGATACGCTTGGTGTAATGATTTACCAGGNCTTGGAATTGAATTTGACTCAGAAGCAGCAGAGCAATACAGGACTACGCCAGGTGGATTCCCACCATATCTAACAAGAAACGATGGGGCCTTTACTAACTGGTAAGCCTAGTTGTAAGTAAGTCCGCCATCCACAATTATATTTTCAGCCGTAATAAATGATGAATCTTCGTGGCTAGCAAGAAATAATACTGCCTTTGCAATCTCTTCGGGTTTGCCCTGTCTTTTAAGCAATGATGATTCTTGAAACTCTTTCAGAGTTTTTTCNACATCNGTNCCCATNTGNNCNATATGNTTAAANGTTGCAGAAGTATGTATCGACCCAGGACACACAGCATTGACCCTAATTCCATACTGAGCCAAATCCACCGCCAAAGATCTTGTAAGCATCAGTACTGCTCCCTTGCTTGTGTTGTAAGGAACAAAACTTGGACCTGCGATTATGGAGCTTACTGAAGCAAGGTTAACAATGGCAGATTTACCTGATTTTTTTAGATGAGGAAGACATTCTTTTACGCAGGTAGAATATCCAATTACGTTTACCTTAAGTACGTCCTCCCATTCTTCTTGAGATACATCTTCTACCAATCCGAAAGTAAATTTTGCGGCATTGTTTACTAATATATCTATAGAACCCAAAGAGTTGGATGCAGATTCAGCCATAGACTTAACCTGATCTGGATCAGAAACATCTGTTTCAATAAATACTGCCTCTCCCCCACTACCATTTATTTCATTAACGGTTTTTTCTCCTGATTCTCTGTTGAAATCAACACAAGCTACCTTGGATCCTTGTGATGCTAATTCCTTGGCAATTGCGGATCCTATTCCTTCGCCTGCTCCAGTTACAACTGAGCCTAGATTATCGAGCTTTCCCATGACTAACTCCCAAATGTTAAAATATTATTTACTATCTACATTCTAAGTGATTTTATGTTTTTTAAAAAACCTTACAAAGTTGAAAAAGATGAGGATAATAGAGTTCCTCCAGGTCAAACTGTAACCGAACAATTTCCAGTACTTACTGACGGGGTGACCCCTGAAGTAAATACATCGGACTGGGTATTCGAAATCAAATATCAAGAAGATACATTGAGGTCCATTAACTGGAAAGAATTCAACAGTCTCAAGCAGATGCCTGTCACCACAGACATACACTGCGTTACAAGATGGTCCAAGCTGGATACCGAGTGGGAAGGCGTTTCTGTAGACACTCTTCTGGATGGAATTTTTGATGACACAAAACACAAATATGTTATGGCGTTCTGCTACGGTGGCTACACCACTAACCTTCCGATAGAAGATATTATAGGAGGAAAAGCTCACGTAGTTACTAAGTATGATTCCAAAGATCTAGAAAGAGAACACGGTGGCCCTGCCCGATTGCTCGTACCCCATCTTTACCTTTGGAAATCTGCAAAATGGATAAAAGGATTGCATCTTGGAGAATCTGACAGCCCAGGATATTGGGAGCAATACGGGTATCACATGTACGGAGATCCTTGGAAAGAACAAAGATTCTGGAACGACTGATGCCTAATCGTCTTCAATTCGAAAAAAGTGACTATTTAAGACAGCACAAAGACAACCCAGTGGATTGGTATCCGTGGGGAGATAAAGCTTTTAAAAAAGCTATAGATAACGATCTTCCTATCTTCTTAAGCGTTGGATATTCGGCCTGTCACTGGTGTCACGTAATGGAGGAAGAAA
>PACM01000023.1 GCA_002700125.1 Dehalococcoidia bacterium | reverse complement strand
GACGGTGTTCCAGTGCCGCCTTCATTATTGAACATATATAAAGAAATCGAAAGTGATCTGGAAATTAAAGTTCGAAAAAATACTGGAAATTTGGAGCGATGGTCGAAGCAAGGCGTTATGTTACTTAACACTACTCTAACAGTTGAAAGATCTAAGCCGATGTCTCATAAAGATTTTGGCTGGTCATTATTCACTGACAAAGTGATACATATCTTGAGTGAAAATAAAAAGAATCTTGTGTTTTTCCTCTGGGGTTCTCATGCCAAATCAAAAATTAATTTAATTGATACGGATAAACATCTCGTCATTGAGTCATCTCACCCTTCACCTCTGTCTGTTTATAGAGGTTTTTTAGGTAGTCGCCCATTTTCTAAAGCAAATAACTACTTAGTTGAAAATAAACTAAAAGCTATTGATTGGGCCTAATTTATTGGTAATCTTGAATTATGAAACAAACTCTTAGAAAAATCTTTATTTTCCCAGTCCTACTACTTTTAGTCTTTCCTCTTGGAATATCTATAGGTATAATTCTGTCATTTTATAATTTTGTTACAAGAAAAAATTAAACCAATTTCATTGACATTTTTTTATGAACGATGCCTGCATCAAGATAAGTTCCACCTTCTGTTTCATAGCCTATTTTTTCGTAAAAATCTATTGCAGTAATTTGAGCTGACAATTCCACATGAAATATATTTTCCTCTTTCAAAAAATCATGTATTTTTTGCATTAGCATTAATCCTAAACCTTTGCTCCTATATTCTTTCAAAAGGCACACTCTTTGAACTTTGGCAACCAAATTCACACTATTGTCCATAATTATCCTAGCTGTACCAACACATTTTTTATAATACTCAACATTAAAATGGTAGGACCGGGTACCCAAGTTAGACCATTCATCAAACTCATCAAATTCTTCATCCAAAGGACATCCTTGTTCTTTAACAAAAACATCGGACCGGATCTGAAAAGATTTTTCTAAATCTGATTTATCCTTTACTAATAATATCTCAACTGAATTCATGCTGCAGAATAAATTATTAATCTAAAAGCTAATCTACCTTATAGTTAAATGTGGTTATTTTCTGTACCTGTGGATCTAAACTTTTCGAAGCAGGACAAAGTTTCGCAGAAAGTTCCAGATTCCTTCTATGTTCCTGAGGAATGTAATCGTGAAAGACAATTGATATATCTAATTTCGCTACCCTTCTTGGTTTCTTATTCATTTCTTTTTTTACCGAACAAGTTACTTCACCTAAATCTAAACCAAACTGATCAGCAGCTATTGCCATAGTAGTGACCATGCAAGAGCCAACAGATACGGCCAACAAATCAGTTGGAGCAAAAGATCTTCCTTGGCCTTTATTATCCACCGGAGCATCGGTAATGAGCTTAGTATTTGTAGCTGAATGAGTAGCTTCTGTCCTTAACCCATTTAAATACTTTATTTCAAATTGATTTTCCATACGTTTATCCTCATATATAGATGTTCACAAGATTCAAGTATAAGATAACTTTTATACATTACCAAAAAACTTTAATGAAATTAAATATGAAGATTGAAATATATACAACTGAGAATTGTCCTTACTGTAGAAAAGCGAAGTTAATATTTGATTCCTTGTCAGTTGATTACAACGAGATAGATGTTGAAAATGAAGAACAAAGACAATGCATGAAGAGCAGAGCAAAGGGAAATTATACTGTCCCACAAATATTCATCGGAGAAGATTATATTGGTGGGTATGATGAACTGAAAAAATTAAAAGATCGAGGAAAACTGTCAAAAATGTTAATAGAGTAGTTGAGTCAAAGACACGTGAGGTTTTATTACAGAAGAATACTTGGTGCTTTTTATCTAATCCTCAGTATAATTTGGGTTGCCTACAAGGGCTTTGGAAGTTTGGGGTTTGGAGATATATTTATCGCCATAACATTGGTAATAATAGGTGTGTCAATAATGAGATATAAGAAACCTCAAAGCAAGAAGTCTGATACTAAAACGGAACTTTAGATAAGTAAGATAAATAAAAACTTTAGAAAGAATTATTTTGGGTGACTAGAATAAAAAAAGTTAAATATATTTTATATAACGATGGGGTACTCGCCTTAATTAAAAAAACATTAGTTTGGGTGACTAGAATAATTTATTACAATCTGTGGAAACTGTCTCCATTTAAATTTTGTTTATCTTTCTATGGAGTTTTCATTAAAAAAAATTATCCCGACAATGCTTTCAAATACTATTTAATTGGGCAATATGGAAAATTTTTCTCAAAATTTTTAAAGACTCAAAAAGAAGCCTCAATATTTTTGGATATAGGAGCAAACCAGGGGCTCTATTCTTTGATTGCCTTAAAGAACCCTTTTTTTACTAAAATTTTTTCTTTCGAACCACAGTCAGAAACATATGATATTTTAACGGAAAATATTCAGCGAAATTCAGGAAAAGAAAGATGTGTTCCTATAAATTTTGCAATAAGTAATTCCTCCAAAAAAGGTTTCATGAGAATTGACGAATATGATTCGGGAAAATCAATGATTAAAGCCAACGAAACTGGAGAACTTATTGATAAAGCTGAATTCTCAGCAAATAGACGAGAAACTTTAGCAGAATGGAATGCCCGTTATAGATGGGAGAATATAGAAATAATAGATGGAAGGAAACTTTCAAACTTATTATCATTAGGATATGGAGAAAAAATAGGGGTTAAGATAGACACAGAAACCCACGAACCTTTTATTTTAGAAGGATTGATTAACACAAATTTTTGGCAAAACATCCAATGGATTTTTATAGAATTTTCACGAAAACTTGATCATCAAAAATGTTTAGATCTTTTATCAAAAGAAGGATTCTCTATTGCAAAGAAAGTAGGAACGGACACTCACTACAATTTGTTAATGAAAAGATTGTAGGATATTTAATCAATGATTATTAAATACCAAGTGTTAAGAAGCCTAAATGGATGATAAAGATAAAGATTCGAATAGATCAATCAAATAATTCTGCATAAGAATTAAAGTAATCAATTCCAGTTATGTCATCTGCGGAATGCATCTCGTCGTACGTCAACTTTTCTTTCCATTCTTTATGTAGTTTCACAAATCTTTCTTTATCACGATCGATAATAGAATGTTTTATTTTTATCTCTAAGGTAGGATGTATATTAGGGCTTAGATACTCAAGTTTTTCAGAAATTATTCTAAGTTTTTCAGCTGGCACAGGTTGGTATTTAGCTGCCTCGAAATAGAATATTCCAAATTCATACATGGCGACATAGTCGTTAGGGTGCATTTTCTTTGTAGATTCATACTCTGAATCTACTATAGTTATAACTTGGTCTANAACAGAGGATTCCTTTTCAAGGATTACTCCAAAATTTAAATTAATTTTCTTTATCATTTCCATGCGAGGCCAAAGAGAGAGAGCAGGGAATGAGTTTACATTTTGTTGATTTTCGGTGACGATCCATTTTTCAGAAGCATTGAAGTCTATATCAGCATTTCGAGCAAACTCGTAAATAGAAGCGTGATAATTCAAAACTAATAACAAGATAGGTGAAACTATGGCAATATATATAATTTGCGCATTATTCGATTTAAAATCAATCTTATAAGAGTTTGAATTTCTATCAAAACCAACACTAGAACGAGCAATTAAGCCAACCAAGATCATCAGTAAAATTTGATTGGAGAGAGTACTAACTTGTAGCAGTGAGCTGAAAAAATAAGTCACTAAGGCCGTTGATATAACCAGCCAAAAATACCTATTGGTAGATAGTAACGTTCTTTTGCAGCTCAGAAAAAAAATGTAGCCAAAAAATAAAGATATCGAAAGTAACCCTAATATACCACCCTCACTTAGTGTCTTAATCACAGAATTATGGGGATCNTCCATAATACTTTTCGACTTTATGAAATCGTCAAAGTCTANAGATTTATAGTAAGCGACCGAAAAATTATGAGGCCCAGTTCCAAGCACAGGTGACACTTTCCATGCTTCGAAGCCTGCTTTTATTGAGCGACTTCTGTCTCCTAGATTGAATCCTTGCATTATGGACTCAGTAAAGTTGCCAGGAATTTTCTCTAATGCAATCATTATTCCTGTACACTTCCAGAATTGATTCTGGAGTCCCATCAACCATTTTTGAAAAAGTACATCCTCTCTACACGCCTCACTTTTCAACAGAGATTTATTGATGATTTTTTCTTGAAGATCGGCGTTAACTTTAGAACTATAATCTATATTGTTTACGGNTAAGTCATATATTCCGTTGTAACTAAGATCGGCATAGGCTTCTAGTTCTGGAACATAGTTAATAGCAACTGTCTTTCTTAATTCTAAACGATCGTTTTCAATTTTTGGAATCATAACCATAATTAGAAAAACCCCTAAAAACATTATGGAAAGGAATCCTGCTAAGAATAACTTTAATTTTTTATATCTGCTTATAAACAGAACGAATACCAGAAAGAACACTATCCCAAAGGTAATAGATAGAATTGCTCCTCTCGAAAAGTTATACAAGATACACCAAGAAGAGAAAAGTAACGTTAAAATATTTAGTATTGAAGTTTTCTCGCTAAATATGATCAAGGACATTCCTTTATTCTTGATGTCGTAAAAGATAAGACCCAATGTAATAATGAAAACAATACTCAGGTACCACGATAAATATACCGAATTTCCAATTGTTGAAGCTAAACTTGAATTAGGTATTACGTTGTAACTAAGATCGGCATAGGCTTCTAGTTCTGGAACATAGTTAATAGCAACTGTCTGTTCTAAAGTAAGGGGGGCAAAAGGAATGTTGAATATGTTAGGCAGAAATATACCGAATGATTCAAGGAAACCAAAAAATGCAACTAACAATCCTACAGCCGCCACAGATCTTAAAATGAATATCCATTCTTTAAATGATTTAAAGATTGAGAAAAGTATTAAAGAGAACACTAATAAGTGAACAGACTGAATTATTCCCTGCATCCTC
Source organism: Dehalococcoidia bacterium (assembly GCA_002700125.1). Taxonomy (GTDB): domain Bacteria; phylum Chloroflexota; class Dehalococcoidia; order Lucifugimonadales; family Lucifugimonadaceae. The sequence goes on along the minus strand of PACM01000023.1, from coordinate 10,587 downwards.
TCTAAATTAGTCCAAAAACTATTCACTAAACTGTACCCTGAAATAGCTGAAAGGATCTGCAAAAAAACAACTATTCCGAATAAGAGAAATGTAAAATTTTGTTGTGGCATATATTTTCGTTCTCTTATAATTAATAATCCCCATAAAGCACACAGGATCCATACCATTGATCTGAACCAAATTGCTTTCCCCACAACAAAAGGAAAGACAGTTTCTGAGGCTAAAATGGGTGTTGCGATTGCAAAAACTACAAATAAAGATATGACCTTTTTAAGTATGATACTCATATTAAATTATTTTAAACTTAAAACTCTTTCATTGGTAGAAAATAAAGTCGAGGCTATGGTATCTACCGCCACTATTGATGATTTGCTAAGGTATACCCCCTCATACCACAACGTATACCACAACCTATATTGTCCGTAATAGACAGCATAGTACATTGTAAGGTGGTTTTAGGTTGCGAAGTTTACGTTATTGCACAGGAAAGTCTGTCAGTAGATAAATGCCATCGAAGCGCTCTTCCAGCTGAGCTACAGCCCCAATTGAACCTAAAATATACACTATTTGCTGGTGTTGGATATAGTTTCCACCCCAACTTTGACTCAACCCACGCGTGGCTGTGATTATTTATTCAAAGAATTAGCCAAATCAGAACAATTTTGTCTTGCGTAAGTTAAATCAAGACCTGTACAGAGAATGATTGTATTTCCATATACTATGTAGTCCAGATACTTTGCTCTTATGGCGTTAGCTTCACTTCCTCTCATACTGAAATCGCTTCTTGTCCTTCTGTCCTGAAGCCCCTCTTTCCAAGATGAAAGAGATTTCCTTAAGATAGCATCTTCACCAATCACTTCTTCAACATAATTTAACCCTTTATCAAGAGCTAATTGTTGAGAAGGATAAATTCTTATTTCATAATCCAAAGCTTTATTTAAATTGTTTTTCCAAAAACCAAACCAAACACCTATAGAACCTTCTAGTTCATCAACATCATATTCCTTATTGATTTTGAATCCTGTATTTTTGAAATCTTCAATAGTATATATTCCAATCTCATTAGTGATTTTTTCTAAAGGAGTATTCTCAGCACTTGAAGAAGTTTCTTCTCCGCACGCAACAGCAAGAATTAATAAAGTCGTAAGTAATAATATTTTTAAGATTTCACCAGATCCATTTGTGATTAATAACTTCATTTATTCGATGTGCGATTGATTAAGTTTATCTAAAATTGTTGTACATTTCATTAAAGCTTCAGATCCGGTATACCCTGGGCACATTAAAATAAAATTGTTATGGACAACGTAGTCCATATATTTTGGATGAAGAGTTCCTAAGTCATGCATTTGTATGCGGTGCTTCAAGTCTTCTTTCCACAAAGCGCAATCTTTTGATATGCATCCATTTTCACCAGTAGCATTGTCAACGTATTTCTTCCCTTGCTGCACTGCATCGGAGTGATTTGTATAAAACCTTATTTCATAATCCTCAGGCTCCCCTAAGTTATTTTTTATGAATCCAAAATATGCCGAAACTGCACCAGGCAAATCTTCCACTTTGTATTCATGATTTAGCTTAAAGCCTATTTTTTTTAGATCTTCTATGGAGAAGTTTTTGCCTGAGTCTGTTACTTTTTCTACAGGAACTGTAACTTCTTCCTGTATAGCGCAAGATAGTATAAAAAATAATACGATAATCAAAGATAATATTCTTTTCATTGTTAAATTTTATCTGTTTCTTAGGTTTTATTAAAAGGAATTTTAAAATTTCAACGAGATATGGGAGCAAGAGAAGAGATAATGGATAAAAAAGGACTTCAAACTAAAAAGAATGGCTCCTAATCATTTACATCCACTTCATTTGCAACTTTGTAGATGCAGAGTGATAAGCCCTTTTCAAACAAAATTTTCCAAAGTTCGCTCAGTAGTTGATGATGACTTAAATTAGGGAAGTATAGAATGCAAAAAACAAAAGGAATAAGAATATAAAAAACCAAGCCCATATAAAAAACCTTATGATTGTCAATCTCTGAGGTACTATAAGAATTAACGAAAGTAAAAATCCTATAATTATAGATAAAGAAGGATATCTATAAGAAACTTCTGTAATTGTCCCAAGAATTACCGCTATTAAGACAGCAATAAGGTTTACTGGAAGAAACCTAGTTAATAACTTACTCACTTAATCATTATACAGGCCTTTATATATATGCTTGCCCAAGTAGATAAGTGGATGAATTTTGAGAATCCATTATCATCAAGATATGAAGAAATTGAAGCTAATGATATTTTTGATGCTTACTATTGCATGTACTAGCGTTAGTACGTCAGAGCAACAAGAAAACTCTTTAGAGAGAATCAGCAGCACAGAAAAAATATCTACTATCGATGACTTCATATCTATAGGGTTCAAAGTTTACAAAGAATATGATGTATCTGAACTTGTGAGAGCAGAAAGTGCATGGCACGGTATGTGGAAAGATCAAACAGACCGCATTGACTTTGAGGTAAGAGTTTATCAAACACATTTTGATGCAGTAGAATATGGTGTTCCATTTGCCGACAATGTTGTCGGGAAAGACGCAGTGGTAAAAAAATCTGAATCAATATGGCCGGAAGGATTAAAAGATAGAATAAAATTAGCAAGCGAAGGACGCAATTGGGGTGGTGTTGCAGGGCAAAAAATTGTGCCGAAGTACTTAGATTATTTCATTTATGGTAATGTTATTATTCTTTGTGAAGGATTAGAACCTGCAGAATCAAGCCTTCACTGCACAAATATTCTTAAAGAACTCGTAAATGAATAAAATAATCACTGTCAGCTTTATGAAGTGAATCTAACGATTTATTGGGCTTTATTTCTTTTTCTTATCTGAATACCTATATAGAAGCCAACAAAGTTTATAAGCACATCACTTAATCTATTAGTTAAAGTTTCTTTGGCGATTTCATAAGGTAGTAAGTACTCAAATACTTCCCATCCAATAGAAATGAAAAAAAACAGAAACCAATTTTTGAAAATAAATCTTCCAATGATTAGCCATAACAAGAAATGACCAACAGCCCATAGATATTCGTTATAAATAAAATCCATATTCAATTACTTCTTATTCTGCCAGTAATGCTGAGTACTATAGCAAATATGCTAAAGAATGCAGAAAGTACGAATGAGTAATTCATTGCATTGGCTAATACTAATAACTCTGCATCCGTTCGATTTTTAAACTCACCTATTTGAATATTAAGTCCATTGGAAATTAATATGTATGTAATTAGGGTAGTTGAGATAGATATACCAAAGACACTTCCGACATTTCTTATTAAAGCATTGAATGCACTTATCAGACCTTGGTAAATTTTAGGAATTTTTTCAAGTGTTTCACTAGTATTTGGAGCCATCCATAATCCATTGGAAATACCGTTCAAGAAACCGATAGATAATATAATAATCAAAGGAGTTTCTTTGCTGGTAAATATGAATAATATCCACGTAATCGTCAGCAATGATAACCCGCTAACGATGAATTTAAGCGTTCCAAATTTATCTGATAACCTCCCTCCAAAAGCTCCAGCCAGGGACATTCCTGTTGCATTTAGAAAAATTAATATTCCCGTTAAACTAATACTATATTTAAGGACAATTGTTGCGTAGAAAGGTATTAGAAACCAGAAAGGTCCGTTAGATATAAACCCGAACAATCTTGCTGTTGTAGCAAAAGAAAATCTCCAGTTAGAAAATAATTCGAGGTTAAACAATGGTTCTGGATTATTTTTCTGAGATCTTATGAATAGAATCATAAAGGATATACAAATAGCCCAGATGGCCCAATACAAAATTGATGAATAAGCAATATTAAAAGGGTTAGATATATTTATTATTATGATTATTATGAATAAGGCAGAATAAATGGCCCCTTTAAAGTCATAGTTTATCCCTTCTTTTTTTGATGATCCGATTAGGTTGTCTTGAAGAACAAAATTTGCAAGAGAAAGGCCTATGATTGTTGGAAAAAACATTATTAGAAATATGTATCTCCACCCAATAAGTTCTGAAATTTGACTCCCAATTAAAGGTCCAGCTATGCCTCCAATCCCAACAGCAAAAGTAATCATTCCTAACCCTCTACCTTTTTCATTGTCTGGAAAAACTGCGAGTACTATTGCCATTGTTACTGCTTGGAGCATGGAGGCTCCTATTGAACCAACCACCCTACCAGAAATTAAAATTGAAATATTAGACGAGAAAAAACAAATCAATGAACCTATTCCAAAAAGAGCCATGCCAATAATTTGCATTTTTCTTCTTCCTGCAAGGTCAGCTAATTTTCCTAAAGGAAGAAGAGTACTGCTTATAGCTAAGCCTGCAATGATGGTAACCCATGATACAGTTCCAAGACTTACTTTAAAATCTTCAGCTATTTGTGGAAGAACTACATTTATTGCTGATGCATCCATGACCATTACAAACAAAGACAATGCAATAACTAAAAAAACTTTCCATTTATACTGCATAAATTCTTACTTATTCGTTAAGGTTGTCCCATACAGATAATGGCGATGCTGCATGTACACCTGCGTCTACAGGAATAACAGTACCCGAGATCCATCTTGATTCTTCACTAGCTAGAAAAACCACTGCCCAAGCAACATCCCAAGGGGTCCCCTCTGAACCCAATGGACCAGTTTTTCTCCTCAATTCTCTTAATTCTTCAGTCATTTTTCCGCGTAGATTAGGAAAGGATCCATATACGTGTCCAGGAGCTAGGCAGTTGACTCGAATATTTTCTCTGCCATGGTGAACTGCCATAAGTCTTGTTAAATGGGATACTCCGGCCTTCGCCACAGAGTATGGAACATTGCGAGTTGCACCAGCTCTTATTGCATCTATAGATGAAAGATTTATTATAGAACCCCCCATTGACTCAGACATTATAGGCACCACGTGTTTGGACATCATAACTGCACTTTTAAGATTATAATCGATAGAATTTAGCCAACTTTTTTCATCTATTTCAGTAACCATACCACTGCCTATTCCTCCAACATTATTGAAAAGAATATCAATTGAACCAAAGTGTTTCTTGCATTTGTCTACAATTGCTTTACATCCATTTTCTTTAGTGCAATCTGCAATAAAAACTACTCCTTCGCCTCCCTCACTTTTAACTTGCTCCAAAGTTGATTTTGCTCTCTTGACATCAATATCGTTGATTAAAATTTTTGCTCCTTCTTTTGCCATCAATACGGCAGACGCCTGACCAATTCCTGTAATTTCACCACGTGTACCAGCTCCTGTAATTATCGCTATTTTATTTTTTAATCTATCAGCCATTGTTATTTATTCTCCGGTCCACGGCTTAGGGGGAAATGCGAGTTGATCAGTGACAACATCTATTACGCATGTTTGATTAGAACTAAATGCTTCTTCAAACGCCAAAGATAAATTTTTAGGATTTTCTACTCTTAACCCTTTTGCTCCCATACTTTCTGCAACATTTTTAAAATTCACTTCGGTAAATTTCCAAAGATCTCCATGATTATGGGTTAGCTTACCGCCATAAGCCCGAGCGTTTACTCCAATCTCCTGATTTAGAGAGCTGTTATTGTTAACAACAATTACAGCGTTTATATTCCATCGTACTGCTGTTTCAATTTCACTCATGTGATACCAAAATCCTCCGTCTCCTGTAAACCCAATTACAGGTCTTTCAGGACAAGCTGCCTTTGCTCCAATAGTTGCAGGGAGTCCCCAGCCAAGAGATCCTGCAGCCCTTAAGTAGTCTTGAGAATTTCCATTGAGCTCAATCATAGTTCCACTCCAAATTCCAGAATGACCAGTGTCTGATACTACAATGGAATTATCCGGCAACATATTAGTAATTTCCTTACAAAGTCTCTCAGGACGAATAGGTACATTTTCAGAAATTGAATGATCAGCAATTTCTTTTTTCCAATCAGAATTAAATTTTGAAATTTCGTTTAACCATGAATCTTTTGAGAGGTTGTTGACCCTTTTCATTTTTTGATTCAATATTTCTAGAGTAGTTCTTGCGTCACCAACCATTCCAACTTCAACAGGATAGTGCTTGCCTATTTCAGAAGGATCTATGTCGAGCTGCATAACTTTGGATCCAGTCTTTGGAATTTTCCAGTCTAGAGTTAACTGACTGCCAGTTTGGCTACCAATGAAGAAGACCAAGTCCGAAGACAATATTGCCTTGTTTGCAGATGTATTTGAGTACAATCCAGGTATGCCTACTGCTAGTTTGTGGTTTCCTGGGAATACATCTTTACCATTCAGAGACGTGGCTACAGGTATTGAATATTTTTCTGCAAATGCAATTAATTCTTTTCCTGCACCTGACGATCTAGCACCTCCTCCTGCAACTATTATTGGTTTTTTTGCGTCCGCTAATTTATTGGCAGCCTTCTCAATAATGGTTTCTGCTGGAGTCATTCTATATGCTGGGAATTTAGTGAATTCTTTTTCTATTATCAAATCTTCATTTACATCATTATCTTCTATTTCTTCACCTGTTTGTCCTGGAATTTCGATGTGTGAAGGTCCGGGTTTTCCGGTTGTTGAAACTCTGAATGCTTGCCTTAAACTCTCTGCCATCTGACTAACATCATCTATTCTTATACTTGACTTCGTAACACTTTTAAACATTGATAAATCATCAATTTCTTGGTAAGTATTTCTATTTCTTGAACCTAAAGAAGGCCCGCCTGTTATAGCAATCACCGGGGAGCACGCTAGGAAGGCATCTTTAAGTCCAGCTGCTATATTTGCAGCTCCAACTTTTTGAGCCATACAAATGCCAGGCTTGCCGCTTGCTCTAGCATATCCGTCAGCCATATATACTGCAGCTTTCTCACTATGAGTCATTACTCTTTTAATATTTGTATTTTTATCTATTTCGGCTAAAGATTTAGGCAAAATGACAGGAATAAAAAATAAATGAGAAACATCATAAGCTTTGAAAAAATTGGAAATAAATCTTGACCCATTCATAATTGCTCCCTACTATTTATTTCGTTAAGTCTAAATCAATAGGAGATATATTCAAATGTCATACGGCTTTGAAAAAGGTAAGATCTATCGAATGCCAACTCATTTTGGCCCAGGCCTCGGTCCAAGGCAAGGTCCTGACGGAAGAAAATTCGAATGCAAGGATAATCCAAAAGCAAAATCTATTTCTGTAAGTTTTTTAACTAACCCTCAACAACTTGAATCATTTTTGCCGCCAAACTTTTCTCTTTTTAAGGAACCAATAGTAACTGTTACTGCAAGTTACCTTAAAGAAATAGAATGGTTAGCTGGTAGAGGTTACAATACACTCGGTGTAAGTTTTCCAGTCAAATTTGTAGGTGAAAAAGATGAAGCAAGAGGGAACTTTTTGTTAGTACTATGGGAGAACTTAACGGACCCAATTTTAACTGGTCGAGAAGAATTGGGTTTCTCTAAAATCTATTGTAAATTGCCGGAGCCGAAGATATTTAAAGATAAGGTCGAATGTACCGCAAGCTGGATGGATTTTAACTTTATGAGTTTAAAAGTGAGTAATCTTACGCCTGGAGAAATTCCTCAAAAAACTGAGGAAGTAGAGAGTGAAGACCAATATCTAAAGGGTGTACTTCATTATAAGTACATTCCCAAAACAGGCGGGTATCCAGGGTCTTGGGGTGAAGAAGATGTTGCCTACGCAGTACTTACACCGGAAGCAACGCCAAATAGAATTGTAACTAGTGTTGCATATGGTGATGGAGAGATTAACTTCCATAAAGCTAGATGGGAAGATATGCCTACGCAGTATACGATCATAAATGCTTTTGAAGGGTTGGAAAAAATTAAATATTTTAAAGCGACTGTAACTGAGACTGTAGGCGCTAAAGATCTCGGCGACCAAAGGGCCCTCCAATGACTATGTATAACTTGAAAGACAAAGTGGCAATAGTTACCGGGGCAGGAGGAAAAAATGGAATTGGTAGAGCAGTCGCAGATCGGCTTGCTCAAGAAGGCGCTAAGATAATCGTTACCGATATTGTAGAAGTACCCTATTCGGATGGAGACTGGGAGGGACTCTCCTCAGTAGTTGAAGAAATCACCTCAAGAGGGGGTGAGGCTGCCAAATTATTGGTAGATGTCACTGATGCTTCTAGTATAGAAAATGCAATTGATAAGGCGCTAAATATTTTCAATAGGGTAGACATTTTAGTTAATAATGCTGGTGCTGCCGCTAGTAAGGATAGAGTCTCAATAGTAGATCTTGAAGAAGAAGATTGGGACAGAGTGATAGATATTAACTTGAAGGGAGTTTTTCTCTTCTCCAAATTGTTTGCAAAAGAACTTATTGCTCAAAAGGAAGGTGGAAAAATCATTAATATTGCATCTATTGCAGGCAAGAAAGGTTCTGCCACATTTGGAGCTTACTGCGCATCAAAAGGTGGTGTTATAAGATTAACAGAGTCGATCGCACTTGACCTTGCAAAGTATAATATTAACGTCAATTCAATATGTCCTAGTTGGGTTGATACAGAACGAGTGGACGTGTATGTTGAACAACTATACGAAAACGATTTGTCCCACGAACAAAAAAGAGATCTTCACTTGTCTAATGTTGAATCTATGATTCCGTTAGGCAGATATGCAGCCCCGGAAGATATTGCAAAAATGGTTGCATTTTTAAGCTCAGAAGAATCTTCCTTTGTGACAGGAGCTTCGCTCAACGTTTCTGGTGGACTAATTGCATAATCCTCTGTGGACACCAACAAAAGAACGGTCGTTAAATTCTATTATCACTGAGTTCTCAGAATTTATAGAAAGCAGGTTTGGGTATAAATTCATTGACTATAATTCACTTTGGCGTTGGTCAATAGACAAGCCAGAAGAGTTTTGGTCATCATTCTGGGATTACTCAAGAGTAATAGGGGACAAAAATGACTCAACAGTATTAGAAAAAGATGAAAATCCGACTAAATCTAGATTTTTTTCAGACGCCACAATCAGTTTTTCTGAGAATATTTTAAGACCAAGAAAAGTTGATAGTAGCATAATTTTTTGGGCTGAGGATAAGTTTAGAAGAGAGTTAGATTTACCTGAAATAATTCATCAAGTGCAGTGCGTTTCAAGTTTTTTAACAAGGAATAACGTAAAAAAAGGCGATAGGGTCGTAGGATATTTATCTAACATTCCTGAAGGAGTGATTGCTACCCTAGCCGCTGCAAATGTAGGAGCTATTTGGTCAAGTTGTTCTCCTGACTTTGGGGTGCAAGCTACTGTAGACAGATTTAAACAGATATCTCCGAAAATACTATTTACCAGCGATCGGTTATTACAAAATGGTGAGTTCGAAGATTTATATGTAAGAGTTAATGAAATAGTTTCACAGATCCCTAGCATTGAAAAAGTTATAGTCTCTGATTATATTCCTGACGACACGAGTGATTTGGATAATTTCGAGAATTCAATCAGTTTCGATGATTTATTAAAAGAGAAATATTCAACTCAATGGAATAGATTCAATTTTAATCATGCCCTATATATCTTATTTTCTAGTGGAACTACTGGTCCTCCTAAATCTATTATGCACGGAATTGGAGGAACACTTATTCAGCACTTAAAAGAGCACAAATTGCATTGTGATATTCAGCCTGGAGACAAAGTTATTTATAATACTTCAACAGGGTGGATGATGTGGAATTGGCTAGTTTCTTGTTTAGCATCAGAGGCGTCTATAATATTATTTGATGGTGGATTATTTAGCCCAAGACCTAAATTTATTTTTGATCTAATAGATAAAGAAAAGATCACCTTTTGGGGAACTAGTTCAATATATATTCAAGCTTTAGAGAAATTAAAATTGAATCCTATGAAGACTCATTCATTAAAGTCGTTAAAGACAATATCTTCTACAGGTTCTCCACTTTCAGAAGAAAGTTTTTATTATGTTTATAGTCAAATAAAAGAAGATGTTCATCTAGCATCAATTAGTGGTGGGACTGATATCGTCGGATGTTTTGTCCAAGGTAATCCAAATATGTCAGTTTGGCCTGGAGAGATTCAAGTGAAGGGGCTTGGGATGGCAATCGATGTACTTAATGAAGAAGGCGAATCTGTAAAAAATATTCAAGGAGAGTTAGTTTGTAAAAATAATTTTCCTAGCCAGCCGATTGGTTTCTGGAATGATCAAAATAATGAGAAATACTTTGAAAGTTATTATTCTAAATATAAAAATATTTGGCATCATGGTGATTTTGCAGAACAGACAAATAATTTTGGCATAAAAATATTTGGTCGATCAGATACAACCTTAAATCCCAGAGGAATACGAATAGGTACTAGTGAAATATATCGACAAATTCAACAATTTGATGAGATATTAGATAGCCTTGTAGTTTCACATGAACAAAAAAATGACCAAAGAATCATTTTGTTTGTTAAATTGTCTAAAGATAAATTATTGGACTCAAATTTAATTAAAAAATACAAAAGGCACATCAAGAAAAATACAACTTCTAACCACGTACCTAAATTGATTATACAAGCACCTGATATTCCGAGGACTAAAAGTGGAAAATTAAG